>JAACVA010000149.1 GCA_009992615.1 Rhodobacterales bacterium | reverse complement strand
GGGCGGTTTTGTTCATCACGCTGGAACATCTGCTGGGCGGCATTTCCGAGTATTGGCTGATCTGGCTGGGGGCTCTGCTGCTGGGGGTGGTGCTGTTTGCGCCCGGCGGGATTGTTGGCCTTGTCACGCGGCGTGGCCATGGCTGAGCCGGCACTGGAAACCCGCGCCCTGTGCAAGCGGTATGGCGCGCTGGAGGTCAGCCGCGACGTGTCCCTGACGCTGCGCGCCGGCGAAATTCATGCGCTGATCGGGCCGAACGGCGCGGGCAAATCGACATTGATCCAGCAGATAGCGGGCTGGGTGCCTCCGGATTCGGGGCAGGTGAGGCTGGGCGGGCGGGACATCACCGCGCTGGGCGTGGCGGCGCGGGCCCATGCCGGGCTGGCGCGCACCTTTCAGGTGTCGGCGCTGGCCTCTGAAGACACGGTGTTGCAGAACGCGATTCTGGGCGCCTTGGGGGCGGCGGGGGTATCGCTGTTTGCCACGGCCCTGGCGCGCGGGGCGGTGCGCGCCCGGGCCGAGGCTGCGTTGGGCCGGGTCGGGTTGCAGGATCACCGGGCGACGCGGGTTTCTGACCTGTCGCATGGCCAGCGGCGCCAGCTTGAGGTGGCGATTGCGCTGGCCCTGCGGCCAAAGGCGTTCGTGATGGACGAACCCATGGCGGGGCTGGGCGGGCAGGGGTCACGCGAGCTGACGGCGCTGTTGGACGGGCTCAGGGTCGAGGCGCCGATCCTGCTGGTGGAACATGACATGGATGCGGTGTTTGCCTTGGCCGACCGGATTTCCGTTCTGGTCTATGGACAGATCATCGCCACCGGCAGCGTGGCCGAAATTCGCGCCGATGCCGGGGTGCGCCGCGCCTATCTGGGAGAGGGCGCATGACGCTGTTGTCGCTGTGCCACCTGACCGCCAGCTATGGCGCGGCGCAGGCGCTGTTCGATGTGTCGCTGGACGTGGCCGAGGCGCAGGTAGTGGCGCTGCTCGGGCGCAACGGCATGGGCAAGACGACGACGGTCAAGGCGATTTGCCGGATGCTGCCGGCGCGGGGTGAGGCAACATTTGATGGCCATGATCTGTTGCGCCTGCCGATCCATCGGGCGGCGCGGCTGGGCATTGGCCTGGTGCCCGAGGGGCGGCGCTGTTTCGCGCCGCTGAGTGTGGATGAGAACCTGCTGGCCGCCGCCCGCCCCGGCCCGTGGGACCGCGCCCGCATCGCCACCCTGTTTCCCCGCCTTGCCGAACGCGCCGATCAGCGCGCCGCGTCGCTGTCGGGCGGCGAACAACAGATGCTGGCCATCGCCCGCGCCCTGATGACCAACCCGCGCCTTCTGATCCTCGACGAGGCGACCGAGGGGCTGGCGCCGATCGTGCGGGCCGAAATCTGGGCGGCGATCCGCAAGCTGAAACGCGACAGCGGGTTGGCCATTCTGGTGATCGACAAGTCGTTGACGGAACTGGCCACGGTGGCGGACCGCGCTGTGATCCTGGAACGTGGATCAACGGTTTGGTCCGGGGCCATGGCCGATGTCGGCGGCGATGTCGCGGGGCTGTATCTGGGCCTGTGAGGGCACCCCACGCATTGTTTTTTACCGCCTGAACACAGTTGCAAGAGGTGGGAAGCATTGTAGCAGAATTGCAACCGCTGTCCGACAATCGCCATGTCGTATGACATAACGCTTTACCGAACAATCGCAGCATCTTAGCGTCTGGCCTTAAAGCAGTAAAAAACACGTCATAAAAACAAACGTGATATGAGGCAAAAATGGCAAGAATCAGTGTCTTTGGCATTGGGTACGTTGGCGTGGTTTCGGCGGCCTGTCTGGCAAAGGACGGGCATCAGGTGATCGCCGTCGATGTTGACCCCGGCAAGATCGCAGCGATCAACGCGGGCAAATCCCCCATCGTTGAAAACGGGCTTGACGCCTTGATTGCCCGGGTGGTGGCCGAAGGCCGCCTGACCGCCACGGATGATGTGCAATATGCCATCGACAATTCCGACGCATCGTTCATTGCCGTGGGAACGCCTTCGGCGCCCGACGGATCGGTCGGCCTGAAATATGTCACTGCCGTCTGTGAAAACATCGGCCACGCGCTGGCCCAGAAAGACGCCAACCATTCGGTCGTGATCCGCAGCACCATCGTGCCCGGGTCATGTGAAGGCACCTGTATTCCGACGCTGGAAAAGGCATCGGGCAAAAAGGCCGGGGTGGGGTTCGGCGTCGGATATTATCCCGAATTCCTGCGCGAAAGCACCGCGATCGAGGATTATTACGAACCGGGGCTGATCGTTTTCGGCGCGCTGGATGCGTATACGACCAAGATCCTGACCGAGCTGAACGAAGGGTTGGGCTGCAAGATTCACGTTGTCGATCTGCGCACCGCCGAGATGGTGAAATACACCTCCAACACCTGGCGCGCGGTCAAGGTGACCTTTGCGAATGAAATCGGCAACATCGCCAAGGCGTCGGGGCTGGACGGGCAGACCGTCATGGAAATTCTGTGTTCCGACAAGAAGGTGAACATATCATCCTATTTCATGCGCCCCGGCTTTGCCTTTGGCGGGTCGTGCCTGCCGAAAGATGTGCGCGCCCTGCGCCATCTGGCGGCTGAACTGGACACCCCGGCCCACTTGCTGAACGCCGTGCTGGACGCGAATGAGGCCCAGATCAAACGGGCCGAGACGATGGTTCTGGCGTCGGGCGCGAAAAAGGTGGGTTTTGTCGGCATCAGCTTCAAACCCGGCACCGATGACATGCGCGAAAGCCCGCTTGCCGAACTGGCGGCGCGGCTGATCGCCAAGGGGGTGCAGGTCGAAATCTATGATCCCTTCGTGTTCGAGGCCTATGCCAACGCCAATTCCACCGCCGGGCGGGGCAATGACGTGATTCCCGATCTGGCCGAGCGCATGGTCGAAAGTCTGGATGCGCTGATTGATGACTCGGGTGCGGTTCTGGTCGGCAACTTCTATGGCGAAACGGTGCACAAGCTGGAAGAGGCGGCAAGGACACGGCCGGTTCTCGATCTGACCCGGCTGAACCGCAAGATGGTGTCGGGCGGCCATTATGAGGGTATCTGCTGGTAGGGCGAAAGATTGTGTTCAACACCATGACACATTTCGCCTATTTCGCGGTGGTCGTGATTTTGGCCTCGACCGTACCGAAAGGCTTGCTCGGGTCGCTGGAGGGGGTTGAGGCGTCGCTGTTCATCATCGGCTTTCTCGGCGCCTGGCGGTACAGCTGGGCATCGCTGAACTTTGCGCGGGCGGTGTATTTCCGAAAGATCGCCTATCCCCGGCGCAAGGCGCGGGCGCTCACGGCGTTTCACGACGAAGGCCGGCGCAGCCACGCCTATTTCCTGGTCACGTCCTATATGGTTGATCCGGAAACCACCGTGCCGGTCTATCGCAGCGTATTCGAGGCGGCGGCGCGGGCGCGCGACGGGGCGACCATCGTGTCGTCGGTGGTGGATGGCGCCGACGAACGGCTGATCCGGGCGGTGTTTGAAACCATGCAGATGGATATGGGCACGGTCAAGCTGGTGATCGACCGGATCCCGGCCAACGGCAAACGCGATGCGCTGGCCCGCACCCTGGGTCTGATCGCCGGCTATGCGCCCACGACCCGCGACATTCTGGTGTTTGTTGACGGTGACACGATGGTGCCCGCCGACATTGCCGCGCAATCGGCGCCGTGGTTCACCGACCCAAAGGTGGGGGCGCTGACCACCGACGAAGGCGTGGTGATCGAGAAAAAAAACCTGTTCCGCGACTGGTTCATCCTGCGGTTCAACCAGCGGCAGGTGATGATGTGTTCCACCGGCCTGTCAAAGCGGGTGCTGACGCTGACCGGGCGGATGTCGGTGTTTCGCGCCAGCCTGGCCACCACCCCGGGATTCATCGAACAGGTGCGCGACGATTTTCTGGATCACTGGCGGCTTGGCCGGGTGAAATTCCTGACCGGAGACGACAAATCGACATGGTTCTGGCTGCTGCGGCATGGCTATCAAATGTTGTATCTGCCCGACGTGCGGTCCTGGTCGATGGAGACCCAGCCGCGGCCGGGTTTCTTTGACTCGTCGCAGGTGCTGATGACGCGCTGGTTCGGCAACATGATCCGCACCAACGGCCGTGCCCTGCGGCTGTCGCCCAGCTCGATCGGGCTGTTCACCTGGTGGTCGGTGCTGGACCAGCGGGTGTCGATGTGGACAACGCTGGTCGGGCCGCTGACGGTGATACTGGCGGCGCTGCTGCATGACGCGGCGGTGGTGCCGCTGTACATCGCCTGGGTGATGACCACGCGATATATCTTCTGCGCCGTGATTTCGCTGTTTCGCGGCACCTGGTTTCCGATCACCCATCCGCCGGTTCTGTATTTCAGTCAGGTGGTGGGTGCGGCGGTTAAAACCTTCGTGTTCTTCCGCCTCGATCGCCAGAAATGGACCCGTCAGGGTATCGGTGGCAAGCAAGCGCTGAGCGCCGAGCAGCGCCTGCGCACCTATGAATCCACCGTCCATCATGGTCTGGCCTTCACCTGGCTGATTATGGCCATCCTGTTTTTCACCAAAGTCTGATCCCCCGATGACGCGCCCCGGAGAGACCCAATGAACGATCACACAGACATCAGGGCCGATGACGTGGCGCCCATTCCCGCCGATTTCCTGTTCGACCGTGAACACCCGGTTTTGCCGATCCCTTTCACGCTGCACCTGCCCGGGGGCAGTTTTCAGGGGCTGGGCCTGTCGCTGACCGCGCTGCACCTCGGGCCGCCGCCGCAAGGGGCCCGCGTCGGGCGGGCGGGGGCGCGGCATCTGGCCAAGCTTGAGTTCAACTGCGAGGGATTCTCGATTGATCTGTATCCCGAGGTGACGGTGACAGCCTCTGATGCGCAGGGCGCTGTGTTGCAGTTCACCGATCCCACCGGCGCGCATCTGCCGCAGCTGCGCTATATCCTCAACAGCTTCATCGCGGGGGATTTGGTGTCGTTGGGGGGGCTGTTGGGCCATACCGGCCCGACCCGGGTGAAACCCGCCAAAAGCGATCAGGGCGCAGACCGGGTGGGTGCCGGGACGGCGCGCCGGGTGGCGGCGGTGGCGCTGTCGGGGCTGCTGATCCTCGGGGCGCTGGCGGCTATCTATCAGCGCTATACCACCTCCTATGAACCGCGCCCGGTGTTCGTCACACGCCAGGGCAACGACATGCGCGCCACCAGCCCCGGCCAGATCACCTTTCTGAACCCCGAGGCAAAGTCGGGCGAGGTGTTGTATGCGATCAGCGCCAACAGCGGCGACACCCTGAATTTCCTGTTGCCCTGCGCCTGCGAGGTTGCTTTGGCCAGCGGCATCTATTCGGGCGCAACTGTTCTTCCTTCAGACCCAATTCTGACAATTTTCGACACTAATGTTCAGGTCAGAGTACAAACGCAGATGAGCATCGAAGGGCTGACCAAGGCGGTGAACGGCGAACAGGTGTATCTGGACATGAGCGACGGGCGCGCGATCCCGGTGCAGGTGGTGCAAACCTCGGCCACGTCCGAGGCGGCGCTGCGGGGCGATCTGTACATGCCCGTGGTGCTGTTGCCCGATGAGGGTGCCCTGAACGTCGCCGACATCGGCAAACCGGCGCGGGTGCGCCTGAAACGGCAGATTTTTCCGGGGCTGATCTGAACCCCAACAGGGACAGGACCATGGCAAACATTCATCCTCTCGTCATTTGCGGCGGCAACGGCACGCGGCTGTGGCCGGTGTCGCGCACCGACAGCCCGAAGCAGTTTCAGCGCATCGGCGACGATGCGTCGCTGACGTTCTTTCAGGCGGCGGTGGACCGGCACCGGGGCGCGGGGTTTGAGCCGCCGGTGATCGTGTCGTCGGTGCGCCATCGCAATACTGTCGCGACGCAGCTGGCCGCCATCGGCTGTGCCGCCACGCTGATCTTTGAGCCGATGGGGCGCAACACCGGCCCGGCCGTTCTGGCCGCAGCACTGGCGTTGTATGCGCGTGATCCACAGGCGCTGATGCTGGTGGTGCCGGCCGATCATGTGATCGAGGGTGACATCAACACCACGATCCTGTCGATGCGCGATGCGGCGGTCGCAGGCCACATCATCACCTTCGGGATCAAGCCGCGCTATGCCGAAACCGGCTTTGGCTATATCGTCGATGGCGGGGTCAACCCGGATTTTCCGGGTTTGCACAAGGTCAGCCGGTTTGTGGAAAAGCCGCCTCTGCGCAAGGCGCGGCTGCTGGTGGAAAGCGACGTGGCCTATTGGGCCTCGGGGATCAGCCTGTTCAGCGTCGCCACGATCATCGCGCAATACCACCGGTTCGACCCGGACAGTTTTGTTGCCGTGCAACAGGCGCTTTTGCATGGCGCGACCAATGACCGGGGGACGCTGTTGAACGCCGATCACTTTCGCCATGCCGCCGCCAAACCGACCGAACAGGTGGTGTTTGAAAAGACCCGCCACATCGCCCTGGCGCCGCTCGACGTGCAATGGAGCGATGTTGGCAGCTGGTCCGCGATGTACGGAATTTCGCGGCCAAATCCCGATGGCAACGTGTTGCAGGGCGATGTGATTGCCGT
>JAACVA010000148.1 GCA_009992615.1 Rhodobacterales bacterium | reverse complement strand
CGTGAACTTTACGTCGCCCTGGCGCTGCTTATCGTGATCTTCATCGCGTTCCTGATGACGCTGGTGGGCCTGTCGCCGGCTCTGGGCACCTTTCTGGCCGGTGTCGTGCTGGCCAACTCCGAATTTCGCCACCAGCTTGAGTCGGACATCGAGCCATTCAAGGGCCTGTTGCTGGGTCTGTTCTTCATCACCGTTGGCACCGGAATCAGCTTTCCCATCCTGTTCGCGACACCCGTTACGCTGCTGGGCCTCACCTTGGCCGTCATGGCGATCAAGGGTGTGGTTTTGTACCTGCTTGCACTGGCGTTCCGCATCCGCGGGCGTGACAGATGGCTCTTTACGCTCGGCCTGGCCCAGGCCGGCGAATTCGGCTTCGTCCTTGTGTCCTTCGCGCTGGCCACCGATGTTCTGCCGACCGCCCTAGCCAAAAAACTGCTTCTGATCGTGGCGCTTTCCATGCTGCTGACGCCGCTGTTCTTCATCGCCTATGACCAACTCAGCGCCCGAATGGTAGATGCCGATCCTTCGCCCAAACCTGACGAAATCGACGACCGGCAGCCAATTATCATCGCCGGGATCGGGCGTTTCGGACAGGTGGTAAACCGGATGATGCAGATGTCAGGCTTTCGCACGACAGTGCTCGACAGCAACCTCGACACGATCCAGCTGATGCGCAAATTCGGGTTCAACGGGTTTTTCGGTGATCCGACCCGCCCCGAACTGCTGCACGCCGCCGGGCTGGCCACGGCGAAAGTGATGGTTGTCGCGCTGGATGACCGGAAGGCCGCACTGAAATTGGTGCGATACGCCCGGCAGGAACGCCCCGATCTCCACATCGTGGCCCGCGCCTATGACCGGGTACACACCTACGAGTTGTTCGCCGCAGGGGCGAATGACATCGTGCGCGAACTGTTTGACAGCAGCCTGCGCGCCGGGCGCTATGTGTTGGAAAACATGGGTATTTCCGATTCCGAGGCAAAAGAGATGGAACACGAGTTCTTCAAGCTTGACCGTCATGCCATGTTGGAACTAGCAGCACTCTGGCAACCCGGCGTGCCACTGGAACGAAATCCCGCCTATGTCGCCCGCGCACGCGCCCTGAACAAAGAGCTGGAAACCGCCCTTGTCCGGCGCGAGGTGGAACAGGCGCGCACCGGCACCGATGGCTGACCGCTGCTCAAAAGGCAACCCACCCTGCCCCGAATCGCCGTCACGCGGCGCGGCTTTTCTCCGGCCAGTCCCTTCTTCTTGCCAAAAATACTCATCTTTTCGGCGACAAATGCCAAAATCCCGCAGAAAAATCAGGCGCCAGACACCCCCGCCTCACCAAAGGTTGCCATGCCGGAATGACAGGCCACCGCGCCTTGCAAGACGCCAAGGGCCAACGCGGCACCTGATCCCTCTCCCAACCGCAGCCCCAGAGACAGCAGCGGCACCTTGCCCAACCGGTCCAGCAAGGTGCCATGGGCGGCCTCAGCCGACAGGTGCCCGGCAACGCAGTGATCCAGCGCGCCGGGGGCCGTGACATGCAAAGGGGCCACGGCAGCGCAACAGATGAAGCCATCCAGAATCACCGGAATGCGCAGCATCCGCGCCCGCAGCACCGCACCGGCCATTGCCGCCATCTCACGTCCCCCCAAGGCCGCCAGCACCGCCAAGGGATCACGGGCAAGCGCGCCATGGCGGGCCAGCCCGGCGTCCACCACGGCGATCTTGCCGTCCAACGCCGCCCCATGCACCCCGGTACCCACCCCGGTCCAGGTCGCAGCCCCTCCGCCAAACAGCGCCGCCGCCACCGCCGCCGCCGCCGTGGTGTTGCCGATACCCATTTCGCCCACGATCAAAATATCAGCCGCCGGATCAACCGCCTCCCATCCGGTGCGCAGCGCGGTCAGAAAATCCGCGCTGTCCATGGCGACCGTCTGTGTGAAATCGGCAGTGGGTCGCGCCAGATCCAGCGCATGAACATCCATGCGGGCCCCGAAGCAGCGCGCCAACTGGTTGATCGCCGCCCCCCCGGCGCGAAAATTTGCCACCATCTGCGCCGTCACCGCAGGCGGAAAGGCCGACACCCCCCGCGCCGCCACTCCGTGGTTGCCGGCAAACACGATCACCTGTGGCGCTGCAATCTGCGGCCTCGCGTCACCGCGCCAACCCGCATACCAGATCGCCAAATCCTCAAGCCGGCCCAGCGCCGCCGGCGGCTTGGTAAGTTGGGCGTTGCGCGCCGCCGCCCCGGACAGGGCCCTTGCGTCGGGCAATGGCATTTGTGCGAAAAGAGATTGTACGTCTGCCAGAGTGGCAGGAAAACGTTCGCCGATCATTTGTGCCTCATTGATCTGATGTGACCCCTTCTTTAACGCTTGATCCGACAGGCGAAAGGCCAAATGAAAGCGCATATGACAGACGATGAAAAACCAGCGCTGGCCGATATCGCTGCGGCCCTCGCCCTGCTCAGCCGTGTGCCGGTGCCACTGTCCGGCGCGCCGCGCGGGGCGGCGGCCTCCTGGGCCTGGCCGCTGGCGGGTGCGGTGATCGGCGCGCTGGCCGGGGGGGTGGGCGCGCTGGCACTGGCGATAGGCCTGCCCGCCCCGCTTGCGGCCGGGCTGGCCTTGGCCATGGGGCCGATCCTGACCGGGGCGATGCACGAAGACGGCCTGGCCGACAGCGCCGATGGGCTGTGGGGCGGCTGGACGCCCGAGCGGCGCCTTGAGATCATGAAGGACAGCCACATCGGCAGCTATGGCGTGATTGCACTGGTGCTGTCGCTTGGCCTGCGTTGGGTCGCGCTGGCCCTGCTGTTTCAGGCGGGGCACGGCGGCGCATCGCTGTTGATCGGTATCGCCGCCCTGTCGCGCCTGCCCATGGTGGCGCTGGCGCACCGCCTGCCCTTTGCCCGGCCCGGGGGTCTGTCGGCGCGGGTCGGGGCACCGGGGGTGACGACACTGGCCATCGCGGCATTTGTCGCGGTTCTGATTGCCATTTCGTGCCTCGGCGTGGCCACCGTGCCCGTGCTCCTCGCCATATCGGCGACAACCTTTGCGGTCGGGGCGATGGCGCAGGCCAAAATTGGTGGCCAAACCGGCGACATCCTGGGCGCTGCGCAACAGCTGGGCGAAATTGCAGCGCTGATCACCCTGTCCGCACTGCTGCTCTAGGCACCAGACAGAGGATGGAATGCGCCCGCAGGGCGCTCTGCTGGATCAAACCCTGCACCGCAAAACCGCCGCACGGGACTGTCCCGGGCAGCGGTTTTTCGTCATTCTGGCGCAAAGGTTCAGGCGGCGCGGCCAACCAGAACATCACCCACCTGCTTTTGCGCCAGCACTTCGTCGCCGCCTGTCACGGCTGCCACTTCGCGGGTCAAACGCTCCAGCGCGGCTTCGTACAACTGACGTTCGGAATAGCTCTGCTCGCGCTGATCATCGGTGCGGTGCAGGTCGCGCACCACTTCGGCGATTGCGATCAGATCACCCGAGTTGATCTTCTGTTCGTATTCCTGCGCG
This sequence comes from Rhodobacterales bacterium, assembly GCA_009992615.1. GTDB lineage: Bacteria > Pseudomonadota > Alphaproteobacteria > Rhodobacterales > Rhodobacteraceae > Oceaniglobus. Next base: position 3,081 of record JAACVA010000148.1, on the reverse strand, counting down.
CGGCGCGACCACATGGCCTTTTTCACCTTGGCCTTGCCTTTCAGCGTACTCATCGCCTTGGTCACGATGTCGGGGCTGGACAAGGACCGCATCCCGACCTCGGTCGCCTTGTGGGTTGGCACCCGCAGGGTCATCTTGTCCTTTGCGAAAGAAATCACGAACAATTCCAGCGAGATGCCGGCGATGTCCTGTTCTTCGATCGAAATGATTTGACCCACACCATGGGCAGGATACACAACATACTCGTTTGGACGGAAATCCAGTTTCTTAGACTTGCTCATTCAGACACATTCCTCGTAAGGCCCCCAGAACTCAGGCGACAGAACAACGGCGGGAACACCAAATATCCCCGTCGTTTTACCAATCAATTCAGGGTTAGTGGTGCCGCAAAGCGGCAGGCGCCCCAAGCATCTGTTCATCGCCGTTATTCAACTGACACTTTCATAACACAAAAATGCGCTGTCTCAAAGAGATCGCTGCATTCTGGCCTGAAATGCCGGAAATGAGGGGTGTCTTTGCCCTATTGTTACCGTTTCGGGGCCATGACCACCCCGAGACGGCGAATCATCCGCCTTCGCCCGGTGCCTCGCTGAAGTATTTGTCCAGCTTGCCTGTCTCGCCATCCCGCTCTTCGGCTTCAGGCAAGGGATCTTTCTTGGTGATGATCACCGGCCACGCCTCAGAGTATTTGCGGTTGAATTCCACCCATTTATCCATGTCCGGCTCGGTATCGGGGCGGATCGCATCGGCGGGACATTCCGGTTCGCACACGCCACAGTCGATGCATTCGTCCGGGTGGATCACCAGCATGTTCTCGCCCTCATAGAAACAATCCACAGGACACACCTCGACACAGTCGGTGTATTTACAGGCGATGCAATTGTCGGTGACGATATAGGTCATAGGCTCTGTTCCATCTCAGCTCAGTCACTGGACTAGCCGAGTGATGGCGATCATTCAAGCGCCCGACCGCGTGCCTTGTCGGACATGCGCGTCATGTCGCGGCGGTCTTTCTTGCCGGGCCGCCCGCCCTGGTCAAACCGCGGCGCTGCGGCAACCGGATCGGGCTTCGGCGGCACCGGGGGGCTTTTGTCGAGGTAAAGCGTTTGCGCCTCGCTCGCGGGGCCACGCCGCAGGCCGCAGGCGGCGATTTCGATCACCCGAATCGCGTCGCCTTGGGCAAAGGTCAGCACGTCGCCAACACCAACCGCTTGCGACGGTTTTCCGGCCCGCACCCCGTTCACCCGCACCTGACCGCCACTGACCACCTTGGTGGCAAGGCCGCGCGTCTTGAAAAACCGCGCGAACCAAAGCCATTTGTCGAGGCGAATCGTCTCAGGTTTTGTCACGCAAGGCCATCAACGCTGCGGCAAAGGGATTGTCCGGGTCGATCGGTTTTTCCTTGCGCGGCGGGCGCGCCTCGAACGTCTTGGCGCCCTTGGCTGCGTCGCGCGCACCGCTTTCCGCCTTGCCTGCCTGATGCGGCTTGCGCGGGCCCTTGTTGCCGCCTTTGCCGCGGGGTTTGCCGCCGTCGGCCTGCGCGCGTTTCGGCGCGCCCTCGCGCCGAGGCTGGCCGCGCGCCTGATCGCGATTGGGGCGATTTCCGGCCCAGGTGAAGGTATAAAACACCTCGAGGTCGGCTGTCGGGGGTGCCGCCAGCGGCCCGGCTTCGGTGTCGCCTTGCGTTTGCGATGCCTCTGGCTGGTCCAACGCTGTGGCCACTGGCACCGTACCACCGGTTTCCGGGGGGGCCTGCGTTTCCAGCGGCGTCTGATCCGGCGCCTCGACGGGAACCTCGACGGGAACCTCGACGGGGGCTTCAACCGGCGTCTCAACCGGCGTCTCAACCGGAATATCCGCTGGCGTTTCATCTGGCGTCTGATCGGGCAATTCGGCGGGTGGCGTGGACGGCCCACCGGAATGACCCGCCTTGATCTTGGGCCGTTCGCCCTTTTCTGCGCGATACCCGAGCCCGGCCATCAGATGCGAAAACTGTTCCAGCGTCATACCGGTGATCGACAACATGTCCGGCGTCGCCTCGAACCCGGCGCGGCTGTCCTTGGCGCGCAGCATGTCGGCCAGACGCTCCAGCATGTCGATGCGGATCGCCCGGTCCCCAGCCACACGATAGCCCGACATCGTGGCCGCTTCGCGGTCGATGTCGGCAGGCACCGGAATGGTTACCAGGCCGGGTGGCGGGCTTTCCGGGAATTCGCTCAGCCCTTTGGCCAGCGACCACAGCACAAGACGCAGCCGGGTTGGCGCGGGTTTCAGCAACAGCGGCAAGAAAATCGTGAATTGCCCAAACCGGATGCCATGCTTGCGCAAGGCGCCACGCGCCTCCTGGTCCAGATCCTTGACCTCGACCGCCACCGCGTCGCGCGGCAACAGACCCAGACCTTCGATCAGGCGAAAAGCAAAGCCACGCGCCAGACCGGTCAGCGTTTCATCGCGCTGCATTGCCAGCAAAGGCTCGAACAGGGTGGCGATCTTGCGGTCGATGAAATGCTGCAACCGGCGCTGCACCTTCTGGGCCACGTCATGCCCGGCTTCTTCATCGACGAACGCTTCGATGCCCGGTTTCAGGGGGTCAGACCCCACCACAAGTTTGCCCACCGCCTGGCTGCCCCAGATCAGGCCGCCCTGTTCAGTGAAATCAATCTCGGTATCGGGCGCATTGTAAAACCGGTCAGCCCGCAGATGGAATTCGGGCCGCAAGGCCGCCACCGCCGCCTGACGCACCGTTTTTGCCTCGTCGGGCGAGGCCGACGCATCCTGGCGAAAACGAAAGCCCTGAAGCTGTCCCAACACCTGACCTTCGACGGTCACTTCACCCTTTTCGTTCACCTCGGCCAAAAGGCTCTCCTTCTGTTTGAGCCGGCGCAGCAACACAGACGTGCGCCGGTCCACAAATCGTTGTGTCAGCGCACCGTGCAGCGCATCCGACAGGCGATCTTCTACGGCACGCGTCGCGCCGCGCCAATGACTTTCGTCATCTACCCAGCCCTTGCGCTGCGCGACATAGGTCCATGTGCGAATATACGCCAATCGTTTCGATAACGCATCAATATCACCATCGGT
>JAACVA010000081.1:25421-28406 GCA_009992615.1 Rhodobacterales bacterium | reverse complement strand
CCGCTACTATCACGAATACACAATGTCGGTGGCCGTCACGCGGGACAGCCCGACCTGGCAGCCGCCGACCGCGGATGCCGAGGAGATCGTGGTTGAAGCGATCCGCGATCTCGCACGCTGGCTCTACCGCCAGCTTCAAGCCGAATACGATCACCTGACGTCTGACGAGTCCGTTGAGGACGGCATTATCGTGAACGAATACACCTTCACGGAAGAAGGGCGGCGGTTCGGGTGAGCGCGATACTTTCGAAGATCTTTCCCGACCGAACGCTTGCAGTGTACGTCATGATGGCGTACATGATGGATTGGCAAAACAGGAGGCGACCATGCTTGGTTTCCACGACACCACGCGCGCGATCGATGAGCGTAACGAGGCCCGGATGAATTTCCGGACGAAGCCGCGCATCAAGACTGCGATCCAACAGGCGGCGGCGCTTTCTGGCGTCGACGATTCCGTCTTTACGATGAATGCCGCTTACCAGGCAGCGCTGGCAACGATCGCAGCGCATGAACGGACGGTGTTGCAGCCGGTCGATCATGAGGCGTTCTTCGCAGCGCTTGATACCCCTGCGGCGCCGACTGATGCCCTGCGCTCGGCCTTCCGTCGGCATGGCAAAACGGTTATGTCGCAGTAAATGGCGACATCTGAACCGGCCTCGTACATCATCGAGCCGTTCGATCCTTCGAGGCATGATCGGGCGGTTTTTTCCTGCGGTGTCGAGCAAGTCGACAACTATTTTCAGAAGACCGCGAACAAGCTCGCCAAGGCGGATAATGTCCGCCTCTATGTGATGGTTGACCGAGACGGCACGGTCATCGGCTTTTATGCACTGAATGCGCACGCGGTTCAGTTTACGGATCTTCCTGCAAAGTTTGCGCGGACCCGGCCTTCGCATGGCAACATTCCTGCCGCCTACATCTCCATGATCGGGCGGGACCAGAAGTTCAGCGGCGGTGGGTTTGGCGGCGATCTGCTTGTCGACGCCCTGCGGCGGATTGCCGTTGCGGCCGACGCCATTGGCGTCGCGGTCGTCATGCTCGATGTGCTCGACTGCGGCGATCCAGATCGCGTCGCGCGCCGCAAAGCGCTTTACGAGAGCTACGGGTTCCAATCTTTGGCTTCGAACGCGCTGAGAATGTTCATGTCCGTCAGCACTGTTCGCAAGCTCATCGATGAAGAGGACGACGTGCAGAAGAAGGACGCGGCACTCGCGGAACTGGCGCGGCTCGGACAGAAGTTCGTCGGAGGCTGAAGTCCTGAAGAACCAGTCCGCAACACTATAGCTTGGCAATTACGCTCGTTTTGCCAAACTACGGTGTGGCAAAAGCTCCAAATGATCGCGAGAGGCCCGGACAGCACTATGGGGCATCACCTGCCGGTGCCGGGGTCACCTGTTCCCGTCGATCCACTTCGACATCAGTCCCTTGTCACGGAAGCATTCATCCGGCACGGCGCGGCGTTTGATGCGGGCGAGGCGCTCGGCGAATGCGACCTGCTTTGAGGTTGGGCGGCTGTCCTGCGTGCCCGGTTTCAGCCTGGCCTGCGCGTCGATCCAGGCGCTGAGAGCGCGCAGGTCTTGCTGAACCTCCCAAGGCAAAAGCGTCTGGTTGCGCAGGGCCAGCGCACGCGCATAGGCGATCTGCTTGGGCGTCGCGGGCAAGGCGTGCTTTCCATCGGGGGTCTCCCTTCCTAGCTTGGCTTCCAATATAGAACATAACAAGAACAAAATCAAGCCACCTGCGGAAATCATGGGGTTTGAGAGGAAGAGGAGGACCGGGGAAGGTCAGGCCTGAGGGTGCCCGAAAGAGGGTGTCCGGGCCTGACCCTGTCCCTCATTCCGGAGTTTCCGATGACCCATCTCGCCCATTTTGCGACCGAGCGCGCGCTTGCGTTTGTTGTCCCCATCCCGTCCCTTGATACGGCCGTTGCGATCTTGAGCGTGGCCGAAGCGCTGCAGACTGATCTGGCGCAAGGTTTCCAGATCGATGCGCTGCGCCTGCGCTTTGAGATGGAGCGCGCCTTTGGTGGCTCCGATGCGGAGGGCGCATGGGATTGGAAACTGGCCTATGAGGCGGGCGAGGTGGCGCTGGTCCTGTTCCTGCGGAAGTTCGGCCGTGCGCTGCTGGCCCGGTCCGGCTCGCCTGCGGCGCTGCTGCCGATCCTCGCCAAGGTGGCGGGCCTTTTGCCCACGCACACCCGGCGTTCGGAGGAGATGGAGCGGTTCCAGCAGTTCTCTACGCCCCTGCCCATGGGGCTGGCGGCACTGGTTGCAGCACAGATCACCGCGCATGATTTGGTGCTGGAACCATCGGCCGGAACAGGCCTTCTGGCGAACCTCGCCGACAAAGCCAAGAAGCTGGGCATCCCGGTCATGAAGTTCGAGAAGGGGGCGTAAGCCCCCTTTCTCTTTTCTCGGGGAACGCAGCTCGGCACGGCAGCTGCGCGATGGTTCCGTAGAACGTCCCGGCTGGAGAGCTGGCTTGACTCTCCGGGGACGCAATCTTACGTTTCTGGCATCGTTGCATGAAAGGTACGACAATGTCCGAGACAGCCACACTGTCGTCGAAGTTCCAGATCTCGATCCCCAAGGCGATCCGCACCGCCCAGCACTGGGAGGCTGGTCTCACCTTTGCCTTCATCCCGAAGGGTACGGGTGTCCTGCTGGTCCCCGTCCCCAAACGCGACGCCTTGAAGGGCCTCGCCCGAGGAGCCGCAGCGACGGACTATCGTGACCGGGCCGACCGTTTCTGATGGTTCTGGTCGACACCTCCGCCTGGATCGAATGGCTGATCGGATCGCCCACCGGAGAGGCGCTCTCGGAGCGTTTGCCGCAGCAGTCAGACTGGCTGGTGCCAACCATGGTCCAGTTGGAGCTTGCGAAGTGGCTGACCCGTGAAGTCGGCGACGACAAGGCGGATCAGGTGATCGCCTTCACCCAGGTTTGTCAGGTTGTTCCGCTGGACACCGAGATCGCGCTCGCCGCT
>JAACVA010000081.1:0-25384 GCA_009992615.1 Rhodobacterales bacterium | reverse complement strand
ATGCGATCATTTTTGCCACGGCGCAGGCCCGGGGCGCGACGCTTCTGACATGCGATGCGCATTTCGAAGGGCTGCCCGGCGTAGACTTCATACCGAAGACGAACGGCTGAGATCAGCCGCACCATCGCGCTGGCGCAAGATCCGAGACCGCCTCTGCTCTTGGGTCAACTGGCCGACAGATGAAGCCAGTACCTCGTATTGCGCCGCTCACCTGTTCGGCTCAGCGCGCCCATCTCGACGAGGTCTTGCAGATCCCGGGTTGTCGTCGCGCGCGACGTGCTGGTGATGGCGATGTAATTTTCAGCGCTAAGGCCCCCTTTGAACCCGTCCGGCCCCTCGCGGAACATGCGTTCGATCACCTTGGCTTGCCGGTCGTTCAACTGGTCACGGAATTGGCCGTAGAACTTTGCCTTGGCGATGAAGAACGCGACCCGTGTCAGCGTTACCTGCTGCGCCTTCAGAACGATGTCGGTAAACCACAGAACCCAGTCGGTGACATCCAGCGTCTTTTGGTGGGTCTCAAGCTGGTCGTAGTAGCCTTTCCGGTCCCGTTCGATTGTGTAGGCCAGAGCGATCAGGCTTGGCTGGCCGATGTTCTGTGCGAGGGACTTTTCGGCGAGGGCGCGGCCGAGGCGGCCATTGCCGTCCTCGAAGGGATGGATGCTTTCAAACCAGAGATGCCCAAGCGCCGCGCGGGTCAGTGCCGACAAAGGTGCGGGTCCATCTGGTGCCGTGCGGTTGAACCACTCGACGAACCTGTCCATCTCGCCCTGGACCTGCGCCGAGGGCGGGGCTTCGAAATGTACCGTTGGTCGGTCAATGCGCCCCGAGACGATCTGCATCGCATCGGCATGGCGCCGGTAGGCACCGATGGTCTCGAGGCCGCGGTCATGGGCGAGGAGCATCCCATGCCAGCGGCTGAGGGTGTCGTGGGTCAGAGGTGCGGCGTAGGTCGAGTAGACGTCCACCATCATCTCTGCCACGCCCTGTTCCCTGGGTTTTGATGCTGCGCCGTCAGAGCTCAGGCCGAACTGACGGCGGAGAGAAGATTGCACGCTGGCCCTGTCCAGTACCTCGCCTTCGATGGCGCTGGTCTTCATTGCCTCTTCGCTCAGCAGGTCGATGCGCAACCGGTCGCGCTCGTCGCCGCTCACATGGCGGACGGCGCCGAGGATCTCGCCGGAAGACAGCAGGAACCGCCGCTCGAGAGGTTCGACGGCGGCATGATCAAAGCGGAAATTCGGCCAGTCGGGTTGTGTCCAGTTCCAGCGCATGAGCGATAGCGTCCTTTTCTATAACTCACATTATCCGCAAAAGATGATTTATGGAAGTGACCTCCATTCCTCAAGCCAGGAGCTTGAGGGCGTGCGCAGAGGCGCGGACAGTATCCGCGATCCGGCTGCGACCACCTTGGTTCCTCAACGGCTAAGGGGGCGCGGACCGCAGAGCGGGCCGTTCTTGTGAGAGAGGCGAGAGCCCCCCGTCCCTGCGGGCCGCGGGGGAAACGGACACCAAGGCTGCCCCCACCTTACGCAAGTATATTGTTGACCCACCAGTTATACAAACGTGAGGTAGAGGCAGCCTTGGTGGAAGGTGGCAGGAAATAGGGGGTCTTTCTTCCGCATGTGCATTACCCCGCCCCTATCCATCATCCCGCCCGCCGGGGGGCGCTGGTCGGGGGTGGCGTGGATATCAAGGATGGTGCCCGCGATGGGCGCCACCACAAAGGACCGCTCAAGGTCCAGCGTGGCCCGCGCCAGTTCGGCACTGGCGGCATCGCGGTTGCGCGCGGCCACCAGAACGTCGGGCTGATCTTCCCGCGCGAGGGCGAAAAAGCGCGTCAGCGTCGCCTCGGCCCGGGTCACGGCAAGATCGGCTGCGGCAGAGGCGGCGCGCACCTGATCAAGGGTGGCTTGGGTTGTGACATTCTGCCTGAACAAATCCTCGCTTCGGGCAAGGTTCGATGCCGCCTCAGCCGCCGCAGATTTCGCCTGATCCAGTGCGGCCTGCGCCTCATCCCGACTGGCCTGGACGGCCGCACGGGTCTGCATCAGCGCCGCCTCCTTGACGGCAAGGTTGGCTTCGGCGGCCAGCACGGCACTTTCCAGCGCTGTCCTGTTGTCCAGACGCGCCAAGGGTGCGCCCTTGGCCACGCTTTCGCCCACGGCGACCAGCACCTCTGCCACCCGTGCATCGCCTGCACCACAAGGCGCGGCCACGATCGACACATCTCCGCACGGCATCACGCGGGCAAGACCCACCACGTCGCTGGGCAGCAGGGTTTAGGCCATCTTTGGAGGCAACTCGATCTCAGGCGGCAGCGCGATGGGCGAGGTTGACCCCGCCCCAGGTTGCAACCCCGTCAGCGCATAGAACTTTTGCAAGGCAGGGGGTTGGAAATACAGCCCCAAGACGCCGCCGGTGAACATGAACAGCGGCACCAGCAGGACCAGCAGATACCGTTTGCGAACCCGCCGCCTTTGCGGCCCAAGAGCGGTATCAGACGTCGTAATCTCAAGCGGCAGGGCGGGGCCGGTTGTCATGGAATATCCTTGGCCCGGTTCAGTCGGGCTTGAATAGAACCAGATAGGGGTTTTGCCTCCGGGTGCCGAAAACCCTGTGGTCCACAATAGTAAAACCCGCAGCCTGCAGCAGTTGGCGCAGCTGTGCTTCGGTCCAGGAAACGGCGGGCGGAACAGGCCAACAGCTTTCAAACGGCCCAGATCAGCAAAGCACCATGTCTTGCTGATCTACAGCCTACCGGGTTTCAGATTACGGTACAGGTCGCGCAAAAGACCCGGCAGGTCGTCGACCAGATGCAGCACATTGAACGCGCAGATTGCATCGAACGGACCGCCATCAAGTGCCGTTTCGGCCGAGGCCACATCAAAGCGCAAGGTCTTGGGCGTAGGCACGGTCTGTTCCAGTTTTTCCCATGCGATGCGCACCATCTGATCCGAGAAATCCGTGGCGCGGTAGCTGGCCACCGACGGCGCCAGCCTGATCGCCGTGCCCCCGGTGCCGCAACCGCCGGGCCACATCGGCCAAAAGCGCTTCATAGGCGGCGGTGTCCTTGATCGGACGTGCGGCATAGCGGTCGGCAAAGCGGTTCCGGAACCGCGCGTGCTTGGTGCTTGCGGGCATGTCAGACAAGGGCCACCTCGGCGCACCCACGACGCAGGGCATCTGGCACAGCCAGAAGGGCAGCCAGCCCGCAATTGCCGCGTGTCAGATCATCAAGCGTGACCATGTCCAACTCATGATAAAACGCCTCAACCGCCCGGGAGACATACCCCCGCAAGCGGCAGGTTTCGGGTAAGGGACACGTGTTTGTTTCCGGCGCGAAGCATTCAGCAAAGGGCGTGCCCGATTCAAACACGCGAAACACCGCGCCCATCGAGATCTGAGCGGCCGGACGCGCCAGGCGCAAACCGCCACTGCGCCCGCGCAGGGTTTCGATAAAGCCATGCGTCTGCAAAGCATTCACGACTTGCAAGAGGTGGTTCAGCGACGCGTTGCAGGTTTGGGCAATTTCTGCACTGCGCAAAGTGACACCGTCGTTCACCGCACAGGACATCAGCACGCGCGCAGCAAGGTTGGTCTTGGTGGTCAGGCGCATCAAAGTCGCTTTCTGCAGTTGGGTTTGCAATCCATAGCCGCCCAAAATCAACCGGACCTTGATCTAGATCACGTCTGCCGTCGCGGGATTGGTTTAACTGACATTTTGCGAACAAGTTAAAGAGCCGTCGTGTCTGATCACAAACCCAACCCCAAAGCTGCAACGAACCGGCACGCGGACGTGCTTTTGCCCGGTCTGTCATGCCAGCGGCGGGCGGCGGTTCTGTCGGTGCTGGCTGGTCTGATCTGGCCGTTGCAGGCCGCTGTGGTGGCCTGGGCCATCGGAGGCCTGGTGCAAGGCGATGCGCCGTCACCGTGGCTGGCAGCCCTTGGCTTTGCTGGTCTGGGGGGCCTTCGTGCTGCACTTGCCTATGTGGCCGAAGCGCAGGCGCAATTGGCAGCCGAGGCGGTGATCACGACGGCCCGCAGCGCCCTTGTTGCGGCCGAGGCAAAGCGCGCGGGCGATAGCCCTTTTGGCGGCGCTGGCAGTGTCGCGGCGCTGGGAGGCGAAAAGCTGGACCTGCTAGCCCCCTATGTGACGCGGTATACTCCCGCGCGAGCGCGGGTGGTGGTGCTGCCCTTGGTCATTCTGGCGCTGGCGTTCTGGCAATCCTGGGCAGTAGGGCTGGTGCTCGTGATTTCCGGCCCGCTGATCCCGGTTTTCATGGCGCTGGTGGGGATGGCTGCGAAAGAGGCCAGCGCCCGCCAGATGGCCGAGGTTGGCACGCTGAATGACTTTCTGGTGGAACGGCTGTCGGCCTTGGTGGATATCCGCCTTTTGGGGGCCGGGCCTGCGGTGGTGCAGGGGTTTGCCGCGGCTGCGGGCGATCTGCGGCGGCGCACCATTGCGGTGCTGGCGGTGGCGTTCTTATCCTCGACAGTGCTCGAGCTGTTTGCCGCCATCGGTGTGGCGATGGTGGCGGTTTACGTCGGTTTTTCTTTGCTCGGCGCGCTGGGGTTCGGCGCTTGGGGCGGCGCGCTGTCGGCGCAGGCGGGCATCTTCCTGCTGCTTTTGGCACCAGACTTCTACCAACCGCTGCGCGACCTGTCCGTCGCCTGGCATGACAAGGCCGCAGCGGATGCGGTGCTGGATGAACTGGCGCAGCATCGCGGCGATCCCGGCACGCATTTGCCGGGCACGGGCGGCGTGGCCGCGCGCCTGCCAGGCCCGGCCAGCCTGTCCCTGCGTGGCTGCCGGACGCCGTCGGGGCGTGTGCTGCCTGATATGATGATTGCGCCGGGTGAGCGGGTGGCCCTGATTGGCCCCAGCGGGTCCGGCAAGACCAGCGCCTTGCGCCTGATGGCGGGGTTGGACCCTGGTCCCGTCGCCGTGGCAGGCCAGCCGCTGACCGAAACCAACGCCGATGCCTGGCGCGCGCGTCTGGGTTGGATGCCGCAAGCGCCGCATTTCCTGACCGGCAGCCTGCGCCACAATCTGACGCTGGGTCGGACGGATGATCTTGCGGCGGCGCTGGAGACGGCAGCAGTGCAGGACGTGGTGGGGGCAATGCCACAGGGCCTTGGCACCCGGCTGGGCGAAACCGGCGCAGGATTGTCTGGCGGAGAGGCACGGCGGATCACCTTGGCCCGGGCACTTTATGGCGGCCCTGATGTGATCCTTGCCGATGAGCCGACGGCAGACCTTGACGCCGCCACGGCGCGGGCGGTCACGCAGGGGCTTTTGGCGCAAGCCAAAGGGGTTACGCTGGTGGTGGCCACCCATGACCCAGATTTGGCCGCGCAGATGGACCGCATCATCGATCTTGGTGCGGCGCTATGACCGCTCTTTGGGTCATCTTCAGGCTGATCCTGCGCGATCAGCGCACAGCGATGCTGCGGGGGGCTGCGCTGAGCGTTGTGGTGCTGGCCATGGGGGCGGCGCTCTTGGGGCTGTCGGGGTGGTTCATCACAGCGGCGGCGGCGGCAGGGTTGGCGGGCACTGGCGCGGTTTTCGATGTGTTCCGCCCGTCGGCCATGGTGCGGTTTCTGGCGCTTGGCCGCGCGGCGGCACGCTATGGTGAGCGGATGCTGACCCATGACGCCACGCTGCGCGCGCTGGAAAACCTGCGGCTTCGGGTGCTCACCTCACATCTGGCCGCACCTTATCGGCGCATCATCCGGGCGCGGGGGGCACAGGCGCTGAACCGGTTGACAGCAGATATCGACGCGCTGGACGGCGTGCCCCTGCGGCTGGTGCTGCCGGCGATGGCGGGGCTGGCGGTGCAGGTCATCGTTTTGGTGATGCTGTGGTTGCTGGTTCATCCGTTGGTCGCGCTGTGGGTCGTGGGTGGCTATGTCATTGGTGCAGCGATGGTTTTTATCTGGATGGCGCGGGTCAGTATCCCACTGTCGCGCCGGGCCGAGGTAGCGGCGCAGGCGTTTAGGTCCCGCTTGATCGATCTGATCCGCGCGCGTCGCGATCTGGCGGTGTATGGCCGTCTGGTCGCGCAGGCCCAGGCGGTGCAAGGGGCCGAGGCCCGGCGTCTTGCACTGCGCCACAGATTGGACCGGGCCGAACGGCAGGCGGGTGCAGCCCTGGCCTTGGTGGCATCGGCGGTGGCGGCAGGGGCGCTTGGGATCGGGCTGATGCTGGTTCAACAGGGCCAGATTGCGCCCGCCTTTGCAGCCCTTGGCTTTTTCGCCGCCCTTGCGCTGGCCGAGACATTGGCGCCCTTGCGGCGCACGGTGTCTGACCTTGGCCGCATGGCAGATGCCGCCCGGCGTGTGGGGCGCGATCTTGCGACCGCGACGCCTGCTGTCGCCCCTGCGCGCCCCCTCGGCAAAGGCGCGGATCTGCGGATTGACGCTGTGACCCTGCACCGTCCCGGCAGCCCTCTGCCGATGCTGACTGATTTTTCTTTACACATCCGCTCGGGTGAAACGGTTGCGGTCACTGGGGCCAGTGGCTGCGGGAAATCCACACTGCTGTTGGCCATAGCTGGGCTGCATCCGGTGGCCACAGGCGAAATCCGGATTGCGGACATCAAACTGTCGGACCTGCCAGAGGCAGATCTTCGCACCCACCTGACCCTGTTGCCGCAACGCAGCGCGCTAATGGCGGGCAGTGTGGACCAAGCCTTGCGCCTTGCTGGCCCCGCTGATGACGCCCGGCTTTGGCAAGTGCTGGGGGCCGTGCAGCTAGACAAGGTGATTGCGGCCAAAGGTGGGCTTGGCGCGCAGATCGGGCCAAGGGGAGAGGGGCTTTCCGGCGGCGAGGCGCGGCGGCTGGCCCTGGCGCGGGCCTTGATCCGGGCGCCCGCCGTGCTGTTGCTGGACGAGCCGACCGAGGGGCTGGACGACGCCACGGCACAGGCCGTGTTGCGCGGCATCCGCACGATTCTGCCCGATGCCGCCATGCTGATTGCCGCGCACCGCCCGGCGGAAACCGGCTTTGCCGATCAGGTCATTTCACTGCGGTAAGTTGTACACAAGATGTCAGTTATTGATCTGGATCAAGGTCGCATCCGCCAAATCGGCAGAAACATTCCAAAATAGGAATGTTTTTCGCGGAGGATGCGCCTCCGAGAACTGGAGCCAAAGATATGGAATTCGGGATTGTCGAGCTGTCACGGCTGCAGTTTGCCATGACAGCCATGTATCACTTCCTCTTCGTGCCGCTGACGCTGGGTCTGTCGATCATCGTCGCGATCATGGAGACGGTCTATGTCATGACCAACCGCCCCATCTGGCGGCAGATGACGAAATTCTGGGGGATGCTGTTCGGGATCAACTTTGTCCTCGGCGTCGCGACGGGCATCACCATGGAGTTCCAGTTCGGCATGAACTGGAGCTATTACAGCCATTATGTCGGCGACATCTTTGGCGCGCCGCTGGCGATCGAAGGTCTGATGGCCTTCTTCCTTGAGGCGACCTTTGTCGGCCTGTTCTTCTTTGGCTGGGACAAGCTGAGCAAGGTCGCGCACCTGACGGTGGCATGGCTGGTGGCCATCGGGTCTAACTTCTCGGCGCTGTGGATCCTGATCGCCAACGGCTGGATGCAGAACCCCGTGGGCGCGGAGTTCAACCCGCAGACCATGCGGATGGAGATGACCGATTTCTTTGCCGTCCTGTTCAACGAGGTGGCGCAGGCAAAGTTCGTGCATACCGTGTCGGCCGGCTATGTCACTGCGGCGGTTTTTGTGATCGGCGTGTCGGCGTGGTATCTGCTGAAGAACCGCCATGTCGAACTGGCCCGGCGGTCGATCACGGTGGCTGCGGCTTTTGGCCTTGCCTCGGCTTTCTCGGTCGTCCTTCTGGGCGACGAGTCGGGCTATTCCGCCACCCACAGTCAGAAGATGAAACTCGCCGCCATCGAGGCGATGTGGGAAACCCATGAGGCTCCCGCACCCTTCAACCTGGTCGGCTTCCCCGATCAAGAAGCGCGCGAGACGCATTATGCCATCACCATCCCCTGGGCGATGGGCCTGATCGGCACGCGGTCGCTGACCACGGAGATTCCGGGCATCAATGATCTGGTGGCACAGGCCGAAACCCGCATCCGTAGCGGCATCATCGCCTATGATGCACTGATGCACATCCGCGAGAAGCGCGATGCCGCAGACCCGGTGATCATGGCGACGTTCGAGGAACATTCGGCCGATCTGGGCTTTGCCTTCCTTTTGAAGAAATACGTCGATGATCCGCGCCAAGCGACGGAAGACCAAATCGTGGCCGCGTCGAATGACACGGTGCCGACCGTCTGGCCGCTGTTCTGGGCGTTCCGGGTCATGGTGGCGCTTGGGTTCGGGTTTATCGCGACCATGGCTTATTTCTTCTGGCGGTCGTCTTTCCGTGGCATGAACTATCCCCGTCCTGCCCTTTGGCTGGCGGTGGTGATGATCCCGGCACCGTGGATCGCGGCCGAGATGGGCTGGTTCGTGGCCGAATTTGGCCGCCAGCCCTGGACGGTGGACGGCGTGCTGCCCACGGCCATGTCGGTGAGTGCTTTGTCGATGACCGAGGTGGCGCTGACCTTGGCGGGATTCGTCCTGTTCTACTCCGTGCTGTTTATCATCGAGATGGGGCTGATGGTGAAATACATCCGCAAGGGTCCGTTCCAGGACGTTTCGGAAACTGACGCCTGGGCCCTGCGTCATACGGAGCGGCTGGCCGGACGGCGCAATGCCGACGCCATCGCCCAACCTGACCTTCAACCGGCGGAGTAAGAGCCATGATCTTGCATGAATTGCTGAGCTACGAAGTGCTTCGGGTGATCTGGTGGGGGCTTCTGGGCGTCCTGCTGATCGGGTTCGCCCTGACCGACGGGTTTGATATGGGGGTAGGTGCGCTGATCCCCTTTGTTGGCAAGACCGATGTCGAACGCCGCGTGGCCATCAACACCATCGGCCCGGTGTGGGAAGGCAACCAGGTCTGGTTCATCTTGGGTGGCGGGGCGATCTTTGCCGCTTGGCCGCCACTCTATGCGGTGTCATTCTCGGGGTTTTATCTGGCGATGTTCGTCATCCTTGCGGCCTTTATCGTGCGGCCGGTGGCGTTCAAATACCGCTCCAAGCGCGATGATCCGCGCTGGCGCACCGCCTGGGACTGGGCGCTGTTTGCCAGCGGTGCCATCCCCGCGCTGTTGTTCGGCGTGGCGGTCGGCAACGTGATCCAGGGCGTTCCCTTTCACTTCACCGATGATCTCCACACGATCTATGAAGGCGCGTGGTACATGAAGTTCATTGGCCTGCTGGACCCGTTCTCGATCCTTGCGGGCGTCGTGTCGCTGGCCATGCTGGTGATGCATGGGGGCGCATGGCTGACGCTGAAAGCGGAAGGCGTGGTGCAGACCCGCGCCCGCGCCATCGGGTCGGTGGCAGCACTGGTGGCGGTCGGGGCCTATGCGCTGGCCGGGGTCTGGATGGCCGTTGGGATCGAGGGCTACCGCATCGTCGGCGACTATGTCACCGGCGGCCCGTCGAACCCGCTGCACTTTGAGGTGGCGCGCACGGCAACCTGGCTGACCGCCTATGCCGACCGGCCGTGGATCGTGATTGCCCCGGTCATGGGCATTCTGGGCGGTATCCTGACCTTCCTTGGCCTGCGGGCCGGGCGCGAGGTGTCCACCCTGCTGTTTTCCAAAATAGCGATCCTTGGGGTGATTTCATCCGTGGGTCTGACGATGTTTCCCTTCATCATGCCGTCGTCGTCCGATCCGCAATCATCGCTGACGGTGTGGAACAGTTCCTCGTCGCACCTCACGCTGTTCATCATGCTGGTGGTCACGGCGATCTTTATGCCGCTGATCCTGATGTACACCGCCTGGGTCTACAAGGTGCTGTGGGGCAAGGTCACCGAGGCCGACATGACCAGCCATTCTGACAGCGTTTACTAGGAGAGCCACAGATGGCCTGTCATATCATCAAAACCGCCAACCTGGCCGCACAAGCGGCCAGTCCCGGCGCGCAGTTACCCGAACCGGTAAAGGCGGCCCTCCTGACCGCGCTCGACGATGAACACCACGCCGAGGCGACCTATGCCGGCGTCCTTGCGCGCCACGGCGAGGTGCTGCCGTTCTCGAACATCATCCGGGCCGAACGTCGCCATGCCGCTGCCATTGCGACGGTGCTCAAGGCCTATGGTCTTGCCGTGCCCCGCAACGGTTATCTCTCGGGCGACCTGCCCCTTGACCCGGTGGCCGAAACCCTGGGCGCTGCCTGCGCAATCGGTGTCGATGCCGAGATCGCAAATGTGCGTCTCTACGACGAGCAATTGATCCCGGCCGTTGCCGGATTTGACGGGATCGTCGCCCTGTTTACCCAGTTGCGCGACAGTTCGCGCGACCGTCACCTTCCCGCGTTCCGTCGCTGCGCCACGCGCGGCGATGGGGTGCCGGACCTTGTTTCACAAGCCCATGGTGGATGCGGTAAAGGCCGTCACCGGGGCGCCGTAAAAGGACACTGACATGTGGTATTTTGCATGGCTTCTGGGCCTTCCACTGGCTGCGATCTTTGCCGTGATGAACGCGATGTGGCTGGAGCTGAAGGAAGATGAAAAGATGTTGAACCGCGACGGTCCTCCTCCGTCGCGTAGTCCGCGGGCCTGACCCGCGGGCATCCGTCGGCAAGGTGGCAGCGTCCCGCCCTGTTGCCGACACCCCCCTTACCCATAGACCGGACCTTGATGATGACCATCGCCGACACATATCGCGCCGCCCCCATGCGGCTAGCGCACTATCCCGTCACATTCTTTGCCATTGGCATGGGGATGATGGGCGCGACGCTGGCCATCCGGTCCGCGGAGCATACATTCAAGCTGTCGAATGCAGCCTCGAGCGCCGCCCTGATCCTGTCGGTGGCAATGTTTGCCGCCATCGCAATCGGCTATGCGGCCAAAGCCCTGCTGCACAGCGCCGAGGTAAAGGCCGAATGGCACCACCCGGTGCGGATCGCTTTCTTTCCCGCGATCTCGATCTCGCTTCTTTTGCTGGCGGCGGCGCTCTTGGACTCGCGGCCACAGCTTGCCCATGCCGTCTGGCTCATTGGCACCGGGCTGCAAGGCGTTCTGGCGCTGTCGGTGATCGGGTCCTGGATCGGACACCGGTCGTTTCAGCAGGGCCAAATGACCCCTGCCTGGTTCATCCCGGCCGTGGGCAATGTGATCGTGCCGCTGGCCGGCGCGCGGTTGGGCTATACCGAGATCTCGTGGCTCTTCTTTTCCGGCGGGCTGATCTTTTGGCTGGTGCTGCTGACGCTGGTGATGAACCGGCTGATGTTTCATGACCCCCTGCCGGGCAAGATGCTGCCGACGCTGATGATCCTGATCGCCCCGCCCGCTGTGGCCTTTACGGCCTGGTTGCGCATCAGCGGAGAGGTCGGAACCTTTGGGCACTTCCTGCTGTCGGCGGCTTATGTCTCCGCGGCCCTGGTGGCCACCCAGGCGCCCAAGTTCCGCACAATTCCCTTTGCGCTGTCGTGGTGGGCACTGTCTTTTCCACTGGCTGCGCTAAGCATCGCAAGCTTTGGCTATGCCGAAGCAGCCTCCTCGGCCCCTCATCGCATCATCGGCGCGGGCCTGTTGGCCCTGCTGCTGGCCCTTGTCGCAGGCCTGATCCTGCGCACCACGCTTGCCATCCGCGCAGGCACAATCTGCCTGCCCGAGTAACTCTTTTGAAACGCATAAACAGGAGTATCCAATGCGTAAAATCGCAGCGTCCGTCCTCGCCCTTGGCCTTGCCGTCGGCACGGCTGCCCAAGCCGAAGGGCCGAATAAACTCGTCACCATCCTGACCGCGCCCGAGGCGCAGACCCAGTTGATGGCGATGGTTCTGACCATGAATGCCATGGCCGCCGGTGCCGAGGCTGAAATGCTGCTGTGCGGCCCGGCAGGCGATATTGCCCTGAAAGAGGCGCCCGCATCGGCGACCGCCGGTCAGCCGCCACGTGATGCAAGCCCGCAAGGTCTGATGCAAATGATGATGGAAAACAACGGCCTCAAGGTTCAGGTCTGCGCCATCTATCTGCCCGGCAAGGGTGCGGATGCATCCGTGCTGCTGGACGGCGTCACCGCCGCCGCCCCCGACGCCATGGGTGCTGCCATCGTTGCACCAGGCACCAGCGTCATGAGCTTTTGATCTCCCCATTCCCCCGGCCCTCTTTGGACGCAGGGGGAATGGCTCGCAGGCTTGGTCACACCGCACATTCAGAAATAAGACTGTGTGTTTGATGCAGATCAAAATAGCGCGATAAAACATGTGCCGAGAATACCAGATATTCGAGTAGGAGAATCCAATGTCCCTGAAGGGTCTACCAACATCGCGCCGTGCTTTTCTGGGCCTTGGCGTTTCAGGGCTGGCAGCCGCCAGCCTTGGCCTGCCCGCGCGTGCGGCGCGTATCACCACCACGGCGCGGATCGTTATCATTGGGGCGGGGGCGGCGGGAACGGCACTGGTCAACCGGTTGGTCGGGCGGTTGGATGGAGCGGCGATCACCATCATCGACGCCCGGGCCGAACATCTGTATCAGCCCGGCCTTTCACTGGTCGCGGCAGGGCTGAAACCCGCGTCCTATACACTGTCACAGACAAGTGATTGGCTGCCGGCTGGCATCACACTGGTCTCTGAGAACGCTGCCGCGATTGATCCGATCACCAAAACCGTGGCGACCACGGGCGGGCAATCCATCGCCTATGACTTTCTGATCGTCGCTCCGGGTCTGGTTCTGGACCATGACGCCATCGAAGGGTTCTCGCTCGACATGGTCGGCCAGAACGGCATCGGTGCCTTGTATGCTGGGCCGCAATATGCCGCCAAAACCTGGGAGGCGGCGTCGAAGTTTACGCAAGAGGGTGGCGTGGGTCTGTTCACTCGGCCCGCTACAGAGATGAAGTGTGCTGGCGCACCGTTGAAGCACACCTTTCTGATCGACGATATCGCCAGCCGAGGTGCCGGTGCGGGCAAGTACGAAATCCACTATGCTGCCCCGCAGCAGGCGCTGTTTTCCGTGCCGATCGTGCATGAAAAGCTGAGGATGCTGTTCACGGAACGCGGCATCAACAGTTATTACGGTCGCGCGCTGAAATCCATCGACGTTGGTGCCAAACGCGCGACCTTTGTCGAAACCAAACGCGATGCCGCCGGTGTCGAAACCAAGTCCGACGTCGAGATGCCTTACGACTACCTCCACGTCATCCCGCCGCAGCGCGCGCCCGAGGTGATCCGCCAGTCGGGCCTGTCCTGGGCCGACAAGTGGACCGATCAGGGATGGGTCGAGGTCGATATGAAAACCCTGCGCCACCTGCGCTATCCGGAAATCTTCGCGCTTGGCGATGTGGCAGGCGTGCCCAAGGGCAAGACGGCGGCAAGCGTGAAATGGATGGTGCCGGTGGTCGAGGATCACCTGATCGCCGCCATCGAAGGGCGCGAAGGCACGGCGGTCTATGACGGCTATACCTCATGCCCGATGATCACCCGCGTCGGTCGCGCCATGCTGATCGAGTTCGACTACCACAACAATCTGGTCCCCTCTTTCCCGGGCATCATCGCCCCGCTTGAGGAACTGTGGATTAGCTGGCTGATGAAGGAAGTGGCGCTGAAGGCCACCTATAACGCGATGCTGCGCGGCAAGGCATAAGGGGAACGCCATGAAAGAGCTGACATTCGGAACCCTGATCGCGGTGTTCGAGGAAATCTTTGGCCGTGGCCTGTTCTGGGCCATGGTTGTGGCGGCGGGGCTGGTGACGCTGGCCTATATCTATGTGTTGGTGCGCGACCGGTCGGTGTCGTGGCGCAAGTTCCTGCTGGCGCAGCTGTCGATGCCCTTTGGCGCGGTGGCGGCGGTGCTGTTCGTTCAGGTGATGACCAGTTCGCACTTGCGCGATGTCGGCGGGCCGGTCGATCTGATCGTTCTGCTGGGCGTGGCAGGACTGGGGGCCGTTGGGGCAGCCATCCTCGTCTACACCGCGCAATCGCTGTTCTTTCGCAAGACCAACCCCTGAACCATGGCGCGGCGATACGGCATGGGTCGTGCCCGCGCATTTTCACTGGAGACAATGATGACTAGACCAGCCGATACTTGGGCACCGCAATACTTCCTCGCCTCGGTCGGGGCGGGGGGCTTGTCGGTATCTTTCTTTTTGTGGCTGTACATGTGGGTGCCGCATCCGGGCCAGCAGGTGCCAGTGTTCGAGGATATTGCCCGCGCCTGGGGTAAGGGCGACGCTTTGCAGATGACGATGATCGCGGTTGCCATGCTGGCGATTGCCGCCGCCGCCTTTGTGAACTGAAACTACTGGTCTGGAATCTGGGCCGCTTCGCCGCCTTTCGGCGTAGCCCAGCTTATGACCACCTGCGGCAGAACAATGCCGAGGCGCAATTGACAACCCTGCCGCTCGCGATTGCGATGGCGATCAATGTCGGCTTTGTGCTGGGGATGGTGTTCGTGCCGGGGCTGTGGAGCGTGGTGGAATACCTGTTCCCACTGGCAATTGCAGCGTTTCTGGTGACCGGGCTGCTGGCCTTGGCGCAACTGGATCCGTTCTATGGCCGGATTTTTGGCAAAGGCGGCTTTGACTGGGCAGGCAACAATTCCTTTGCTCAGGTGATGCCGGCCTTTGCGCTTGGCATGGTTGGCGTGGGTCTCTCCGCATCGGCGGCCATGTCGGCTAACCCGGCAACGGCAGGCGCCGCGATCGTGCTGGCGGTGGTGTTTCTGGTGATCGCGGCCCTGATCGCGGCCGTGGAGGTGGTTTTGGGGCTGGTGTCGATGGCACAACACGGCACCAGTCTCGATGGCGCGCCGTCGCTGACGATCATCGTGCCATTGATGACCGTCTTGGGCATTCTAACCCTGCGCGTGACGCATGGGATGGGCGCACATTTTGACGCACATGCAACGGCTGGTGACTATCTGTGGATGCTGTCAGCCTTTCTGGGCGTGCAGATCGCGTTTCTGCTGTTCGCTGCGGCCGTGCTGCGGGCCCAAGGCTACATGGGCAGGTTTGTGACCGGTCCCGAGGTGTCCGCAGGCAGTTACGGTCTGGTCTGCCCGGGCATAGCGCTTGCTGTGATGTTGCAGTTCTTCATCAACAAGGGATTGGTCGGGGCAGGGCTGATCGAAAAGTTCGGACCGACCTACTGGGGGCTGTCAACGCTGTCGGTTGTTGCGCAGATGGTGGCGGTCTGGATCATACTGGTGCTGTATCGCAAGCATTTCGCCCCTTCCAAGACCCGTCCCACGGTTGCCGCCGAATAGCGCCAACCGCCCCGGCTCGGTCGTCAGTAGAACCCGACCTCGCGCACATCGATTTCCGCCATATGGTCGCGCCCAAAGGCCACGATGGCGACCGAGCGCAGGCTTGTTTCGGCAAGCATGTCGCGCAGCAATGCGCCGGATGAGGCAAAGGCAGCAAAGGGCAGACGCACTTCTGACCAGTTGGTGGTGACGTGGAAACCTGCCTGATAATATTGCCACGGCAGAACGGTGCCACGCGTGCGCAGGTGCACGAAATAGCGCTGGTCATTGCCGCGCACGACAAGTCGGACGCCTGTCGTGCCCTGCGGGGGCGGCGCGGGCAAGTCCATCTGCATCTGGATGAAGCCGCCGTTGTTGTCCGTGCTGACCCGGCCCGTCATCCGCGCAAAGCTGCGGTCGCCGTCCTTGGCAAACTGCACCTGCCCCGAGGACACACCGCCCATCACGGTGTCGGCAAAGAACCTCCACCGGGTTTCCGGCTGGATCTGGAAATCTTCGATCATCATCTCTTCCGATAACACCGTGCCGACACTGGCAAGTGTCAACATCATCGCCACGGCAAGTCTTGTCAAAATACGCATCAGCGTTCCTCGAATTGGTCCATCGGTATCTTGAGATACCGTCGGCCGTTGTCCTCAGCGTTCGGCGCGCGGCCGCCACGGAGTTTGATCTGCAAAGCCGAAAGCATCAGTTTGAGCAGCGCAAGCGTCGCGACGCGGCTGTCGCGCCGCTGGTGAAACGTAGCGCGGTCTGGCGCATCTGTGAGATGGATGTTGGTGGCTAGGTGCTCGGCCACCGTCGCCATGCAGGCGGGGGGCGGTGCGGCGCATAATCATGTGGCCGACGTAAAGCCGGGTCTCGGGTGGCAGGGGCGTTGTTGCAGAACTCTGACCGTCGAGGATTCACATCGTGAATCCATGCGGTTAGACGGGTGCCATGAGCAAGCCATCCCCCGCCCGCGACCGCACGACGAACTGGTCCAGCTACACTTCGGCGCTTCGCGAGCGCGGGTCGCTGCTGATCTGGCTGGACAAGGAGATGACCTGGCACGCGCCGCGTGACGGCAGCCCCGGTCGGCCTGACGATCAAGGTCCTGTTCAAGCTGCCGCTCAGACAAACGACCGGGATGGTGGCCAGCCTGCTGAAGATGGCGAACCTGGACTGGTCGGTGCCCGACTATACCACCTTGTGCCGACGTCAGAAATCCCTGGCCGTCTAGATCCCCTATCGCCGCGCCGATGGTCCGCTGAACCTGCTCGTGGACAGCACCGGCATCAAGTTCCTGGGCGATGGCGAATGGCAGGCCCGCAAGCACGGCGTTAAGGGCCGACGCTGCGCCATGTCGCGCCATTGGTCCAGCGACAATGGCGAACGGCGCAAGCTGCATCTCGCGATGGATACGGCCACTTCGGACATCCGCGCGGTGGAGTTCACCCCCAGCAGCGACGGTGACAGCCCGGTCCTGCCGGAGTTGCTCGACCAGATCCCCGAGGACGAAGACATCGGCACCGTGACCGCCGATGGCACCTATGACATCCGCCGCTGCCACACCGCCATCACCGACCGAAAGGCCCCCTCGATCATCCCGATCCGCAAGAATGCGCGGCCGTGGAAAGCGAACGGCCCGGCCGCCATCGCCCGAAACGAAACCCTGCGTGCCACCCGGCACTACGGAAGAGCGTTCTGGAAACGCTGGACCGGATACCACCTCCGAAGCCGGATCGAAGCAAAAATGCGCTGCCTGAAGGCCTTCGGCGAACGCATCGCGGCAAGACACCCCGAGAGCCAAACCGCTCAAATCCACATCCGCGTCGCACTGATCCACAGGTTCAACGCACGCGGCACCGCCGAAATCGTCCGCGTGGCTTGAGATCAACAGGGAAAAGGGAAATCGCGCCTCAAGAGTGAGGTCTGCAACAACGCCGGCGAAACCTTTGCCTTCGAGCTGCTTATTCTTGCATATGTCGCCGGGGGTGGCCTGATCCTTGCCCTTGCCCTTGCCCTTGCCCTTGCCCTTGCCCTTGCCCTTGCCCTTGCCATCTGGCGACTGGTGCTGCGCGTCACGCGCGGCGTGCCTGCTGCGCCAGACAACGAGCCCGCAAAGCTCAAGACACTTGGCCATGTGGCGCATTGGGCCTTTTATGCCGTCCTGGCGGCGATGGCCTTTCCAGGCTCAACGGCCTGGTTTTTCGATGTCAGGCAGGCCACACAGGCGCATAATATCCTGAAAGAGGTCCTACTTGTCTTGATCGCACTGCATATACTAGCTGTCATCTTCCATCGTATCGTGCTCAAGAACAATGTAATGCGGCGCATGCTGCAGCCTGCCAACTGACCTTTTGAAGGACGCCCGGAATGACCGCCAAGCAAGCGCCGGATCTGCCGATTGATCTCGGTCCTGCCAGACCCCCTTCCGATGGACTAACGCAGGGCCAGCGTGGGTGGTTTCGCTGGCAGTATCTGCTGGTCCTGCTTGTCCCGGCTTTGATGTTTTCCGGTGGGGTGATCGGCATGTATTATCAGCCAGCGCCGCTTCAGAAGTTTTACGGTTTGACCGGCTTGCAACCCGGCGGTGGGGCGAGCACCCCCATTGCCTTGCCGCCCGAGATCGTGTTGCCGCCCGAAATGGCCGAAACCTTGTTGCCGACCGATGTGGTCGGGCTGGCCCGGCTGATGCCGCGCGGTGACGTCGCGATCGTCGCAGCCCCATTTGGCGCAAGCGATGCCCGGGTGGCCGAAATCCATGTCAGCATCGGGCAGCGCGTGACACGCGGATCGGTCGTCGCAACGCTGGACAATGACGACGCGCTGGCCGGAGCTGTTCTTCTGGCAGAGGCAAACCTTGCGGTACGGCTGGCCACGCTGGCGCAAACCCGAAGTGCCGTTGCCGCGAGCCGGGCCGAGGCGCAGGCAACACTGGAACAGGTTCGCGCGATCGCCGCCAACGCGGCCGCTACATTGGAGAGAACCGAGGATCTGGCAGCAAGGGGCGTCGCCACCAGCGCCACGTTGGACGCCGCACGAACCACAGCAGCCGAAGCGGCGCTCGTCGTTTCCAGAAGCGAGGCAACACTGGCCCGCTTCAGCGCCTTGGCGCTGGACGATCAGCCTGATGTCGTTGTCGCCGCACGCAATGTCGACGCGGCCACGGCGGAACTGACCCGCGCGCGCATGGACACTGCCCGCGCGCAGGTGCGCGCGCCCATCGACGGGGTGATCCTGGATATCCACGCCACCCCGGGGCAACGCCCCTCTGCTTCGGGGATCATGGACATGGGCGACACGGATGTGATGATGGCCGAGGTCGAAATCTGGCAAGATCGAATCGCCAGCGTCGCGGTCGGCCAGCCTGTTGAGTTGGCCGCGCCTGCGCTGGGGCAGACGTTGCGCGGAACGGTGGACAGTATCGGCCTGACCGTGGGGCGGCAGGGTCTGATCTCGGACGACGCGGCGGCCAATTCCGATGCGCGCGTGATCCGTGTTCTGGTGGCACTCGACGCGGGGTCGTCTTCGCTTGCGGCGCGATATGTCGGGCTCGAAGCCGTAGCCCGGATTGACACGGACAGGCCTGCCGGGTGACCATTGTTCTGCAATGGCTGTTCGGCAGGTTGCCTATCGGTTGGCTGCAACTGACCCACAAGCGCGGTCGGTTCATTGCCGCGCTGTCAGGCGTGGCCTTTGCCAATGTGCTGGTGTTTGTCCAGCTTGGCATCATGAATTCGATGGCCACCGCAACCCTGAAACCTTACGAATTCTTCAACGCCGATATCATGATTTCCGCCCCAGATGCCAATGCGCTGGCCGAGGGTGGCAATGTTGCGCGTCAGTGGATGTTGCAGGCTCTTGCTGACCCGGACGTGATTTCCGGTACGGGGCTGTTCATCGCAAAGGCCCCGCTCAAGCGCGGCGATACGGACATCAGCCTGACAACCTTTGGTGTCGATCCAGGCCAGCCCGGTTTTCTGGCCCCGCTCATCGCGGGCGACATCGCCTTTCTGGAAGTGCAGCACGTCGCGATCCTGGACCGGCTCACGCGCGGAATCCCTCGGGATGAGGCGGCTGCGATCCGCCCGCAATCGCCCTTTTCGTTCGAGACACAGGGCCGCACGCTGACAGCCATTACAACTTTCGCGGGCGGCGGCGGCTTTGGCGGGGATGGCTATATGTTCGTCTCTGACCAGACATTTCTGTCGATGTTCGGCGCGCGAAGCTCAACCGCGCCGAACCATATCCTGCTGCGCGTGCAATATGGTGCAGATGTCAGTGCCATCGTGGAGCGCCTGCGCGGCCTGATCTCTGACAAGACCCTGCGGATCCGAAGCTACGCCGACGCGGCGCAGGAAGACTTGCGTTATCAACAAACCCGGCGCCCCACCGGCATCATCTTTGGTTTTGGGGTGCTGATCGGCGTGCTGGTGGGCTTGGTCATCGTCTATCAGGTGCTGTCGGCCGATGTGGCGGACCATCTGCGGGAATACGCGACCTTCAAGGCGATGGGCTACGGCCCGCGGTTCTTTCTGGGCATCATTGTCGAAGAGGCGCTGGTTCTGGGGATCCTGGGGTTCCTGCCGGGGCTTGCGGTGGGCGCGGCCATCCTGACGCTGATGGGCAAGGTCACGACCCTTCCACTGGCCATGACGCCCGGCATGGCGGTTACGGTCTTTGTGGGCACGGTGGTGTTTTCGGTCCTCTCAGGCGTGATCGCGACTCGCCGGCTGGCGGCGGCAGATCCCGCCGATCTGTTCTGAGGGGGGCGTGATGGACCGCAACATGATCGTTGACACGCGCAACATGAACCATTGGTTCGGCACGGGCGAGGCGCGCAAGCAGGTTCTGTTCGACATCAACCTGGCATTGCCACGCGGCAGTTTCACTGTCCTTATGGGGCCATCGGGATCTGGCAAAACCACGGTTCTGACCTTGCTGGGCTGTCTGCGTGCTGTGCAGGACGGCACGGTAAAGCTGACGGGACACGAGCTGCACGGCGCGAGCGAGGCGGAATTGACAAGGCTGCGCCAGCGGCTTGGCTTCATCTTTCAATCGCACAACCTGCATGAAAGCCTGACCGCGATGCAGAACGTCGTCATGGGCGTTCAGGTCCGCGCCCGCGTGCCCGATGATCTGGCGCGCAAGGCGGCAGCGGTGGCGCTGGGGCTTGTTGGCCTGTCAGACCGGATGGATTACCTGCCCGCCAATCTGTCCGGTGGGCAGAAGCAGCGCGTGGCGGTGGCGCGCGCACTGGTCGGCAACCCCGACATGGTCTTTGCCGATGAACCGACAGCGGCTCTCGACAAGGACAGCGCCGCCGATGTCGTGGACCTGCTGAAACGCTTGGGCGCGGAACGGGGCACCACAACCCTGCTTGTGACACATGATAACCGGATCCTTGACCGCGCAGACCGCATCCTGACGCTGGAAGACGGCAAGATCGTCACGGTTCAGGAACACGCCTGACCCTGATGAGCATTCGGTTTTGGGCCTTTCTTGCCGCGTTGCAACAGCGCCCGGCCAAGGACGGCGGCCAGGGCAAGCGATGTGGCCAGACCGACAAGGTTCCCAAGAATATCCCCGATCATTGTCAGCTGGGTGCCAAAGGCATAACCAACGCCCACATAGACCGCCACCCACACCACCTCTCCCAGTGCTGCGGGCAGCGTGAAACGCAGCCAGTTCATGCGCGTGGCCCCGGCGATCAGATTGACATAGGGGCCCAGCGGGCTGAACAGCCAGCGGCTGAAAAACACCGTCACCCCGCCAGAGCGGTCCATCCGCGCTTCGGCACCGGCGATCAGGCGCGCGCGTGCAGGATTGCGGTCCAGCCGCGCCCGCAGAACGCCGCCGCCAAGCCGTCCGATCTGATAGCCGGCCTGATCGCCCAGCAAGGCCCCGCCAAGGGCCGCACCGACCACAGCGGCAACCGTCAAATCACCTGCCGCCACGAACGCCCCGGCCGCCAGCATCATCAGAGAGCTTGGCACAGGCAGCGCGAGGCAAGAGAGAAATGTCACCAGGGCCAGCGCGGGTGCACCCCAGTCGCTGACCAATGCGAAAAACGTCTCGGTCATGGTGGCGTGCCGTGATGGGCCGCAATCGCAGAGTCCAGCCGGGCAATCAACTCAGTGACACTCACGCCCTGAAGCGCAGCAATACGCTCAAGGCTCTGACGCGGCAGGCTGGCCAGTTCGACCTCCAGTGCTTGCGCCAGAATTTCGGGCGGAACGTCCCACGACCTCGAGATATAACCGATCGGCATCCACGGCTCTATGGGGCGGGTCTGGTTGGCATTCCAGTAAAGAACGCCAACACCAAGACGCAAAGCAAACGCCAGTGCCAGAGCCAGCGTCACAATGAACGCGAGCTTCAGCAGCACAGGACGACCATAAAGACGTTTCATTGCACCTCGGCACGGGCCGCGCGACACGGATCGCGTCGCGCACGGCCCAACCTGTCAGCGAAAATCGGCACTGTCGATCTTGTCGTCGCCATTCGCATCAAGCATGCCAAAAACCCGCACACTGCTTTCGGCAAATTCAGCCCGTGAAATCGCGCCGTCGCCATCTGTGTCATTGAATTGAAGCGTCATCGCTTCATGGATGATCAGCCCGGGACCCCGGCCGCCGGTCGCATGGCCCCGCTGGTTTTCCTCAGCCGCCAGATGGTCGGCTATCGCCTGCAAATCCGCTTCCCCCAGACTGTCGTTTTCATCGGCATCAAACATCCGGAAGATATCGTCGCGCCGCTGAAGAAAATCAGCACGGCTGACATGGCCGTTACCTGACAGATCCCAGTTCTGAATAAATTGTGCGCCGGGCTGGCCACCGCCCTGCCCTTGTTGGGCAAAAGCAGGTGAGGTGAGCGACAAGAGGGCGACGACGACAGTGGTGGCGGCTTTCATGCGGTATACTCCTTGTATGGCATTCTGAGTATTCAAACGAACAGCCTTGGCGGTTCCGTCGCCGCGTTCGTAAAAACAATTGCCGAACAAGAAGCTGGGCCAAATACTGCGACCGTTACCGGGCGAGAGCGCACCCACCAGCCCAATCCCCTGCTGTCTTCCCAGCAGGCAGCGCGTCCACGAACCACTGCGGTTTTCGTCTCGGTGTCGACAAGTTCGGCCAGAGTGTAGCCCATATCCCGGGCGAAGGCTTCCACCTTGGCGCGGGCTCCCCGCGCATCTCTGGCTTCTGGGCCATCCCTTCGACTGACAATCCCCTAATCCCGTTCGGGCTCCTGCGCGCAAACAGACCCCCGGACTGTTTTCTTGTCCTCCTCACCACTGTAGTCGGCCTGTCGGTTGCGTTTGCCGGTGGGCTCCGCCGCCCAGGTCATGGTGGAATCAAACCAGATCGTCAGCGAGCCGCGGCGCTTGAGCGCTTCGTTATACGCGGGCCAGTTCCTGGTCTTGCAGGAGGGGGTGTGGGTCTGCTCATGCCCTCCAGCTACAATGCTGGATTCACGAGATGAATCCCTCACCTGATTTGTGCAACAGAGCCGCGTGGGAGGGCCGGTCCGTCACCGTCGCAGGCCGCGTCAGCAACAGGGCCAGCATCATCGGCCTCGGCACCCTGACCCTGGTCGACAACACCGGTCACGAGATTCTCGTTCGCAGGCAGGTCTCCGCACCCGCTACCGGAGCCCCCGTGGACATCACTGGCCGCTTTCTTATCGCTTTCGCCGCCGGACAGACCACTCTTCCCGTCATTGTAGCTACAGCCTGATCTGCCCTTGCGGCTGTGAGCCCGGTGCCAATCGGTGCTACGAAGTCATCGATATCGCGTCTGTCGCATCAGGTTCGCCATGATTTCTTTCGACGACTGTCAGTGGGGCGGTTTCGGATAGAGGGCGACCAGGGTGGTGGCCCGCTGAACCTTTGGGTCCGGCTTGCCAATGCCGCTGGAAACCACAACGGGCTGGTCAAGGCGCTCACGGATCAGCTTGCCGAAACTGCCGGTCTGCGGCGGGCCTCCTCCCCCAGAGCGACTGATCTGGTCGCCCTGCTGCGGGCAGCGATCCAGCTTCATGAAGGCCGCCGATCTCCTGCCGAAGCTCCACCCGCTCCTTAAATGTCGTAGGCCTCCGACGGGCCCGCCAGGCCGGCATCTGCAAGCTGCTCGGGATCTGGCAGGTCGCGCAAGGACGCCATCCCGAAGGCGGCCAGGAAGGCATCCGTGGTGACGAATGTATAGGGCGCGCCGCGTCGCGGTTCGCGTGGGCCGGTGCCGATCAGGTCACGCTCGGCCAGGCGGCCGATCAGGTCACGGCTGATCTCTTTCCCGAAAATCTCCTTCAACCCGTCGCGGCTGATCGGTTGATAAAAGGCAATCGCCGCCAGAACGGCAAGATCAAACGCCGACAGAGCCAGATCGCGCCCCCCCACGTCCGCCGCCGCGCGGATCGCCGGGGCATAGGCGGGTCTGGTGCGCAGCATCCATCCCGCGCCCACCTGCACCACCTCATAGGGGCGGCCCTCCAGATCCGCCGCAAGATCCTCGATCAGCAGATCGACCGATGCCCCCGGCCCGACCACCCGCGCCAGATCGTCCCGCGCGACCGGCGTGGCGGAGGCAAAAAGCACGGCCTCGATCCGCCGCATCCATTCCCGCCAGCGCAGATCGGGCGGCATTTCGGCCAACTCGCGGTCAAGCTCCGGTTGCTCGCGCCGCGCCATCGTCAAAGCCCGTAGAGTCGGAATGTATCCCGCCCGGTCAATTCGCGCAGGGTACCCAGATCGACCAGTCTGTCACACAGTCGCCGCGCCGCGCGGTCCGACATGAAATCCAACGCAGAAGGCGCCAACGCATCCTGCGACAGGAACAGCTCAACCGCCCGCGCCGCCCCTTTCGCCCTGAGCTTTGGCGCCACCGCCCGCAGCCGCACTGCCCGGCAGGCCAGGTCGGCGGCCAGTGGCAGCGCCTGCCGGGCCCCGGCCAGCACTGACCGGTGGCAGGCAAGCCGCAGGTCATCACCCCGCAACCGCATGTCCCGCGTCTTCAAGGCCAGCGACAGAAGCGGCAGGACATGATCCTGACCCAGGGACTTCGCCAGCACGGCATCGGCCAGGATCAGGGCGCCCGTTTCTTCGCGCGGGCTGTCAGTCAGCACGGCTTCGATCACCAGTGCCGCCCGGTCCACCGGCGTTGGCCCCACGGCATCAAGGCAGAGGGCAATCCGCTCAGGTGCTGCGCCGTCCAGCGCCTTGGCAAGCCCCGCCACCGAGATCGGCCGCGCCACAGCCTGCGACCATTGCCGCAGGACCTTTCCTGCGGGGCCGGGATCGTCGCCGGGTCGCGTCAGATGCAGCGCATCGCGTAAAGCGCTCGCCCCTTCGCGCCGCCCCGCAAACCCCATGCAGACCTCAGCCGCCGCCAGCGCCAGCCGGTCGCGCCACAGTTTTTGCGGAACCGCCCCCTGCCTCGCCACCAGATGCAGATGCGCCAGCGCCGCACCGGATCGAAACGCCGCATCCTCAAGGGTTTCTGCGGGTGCCGCGCCGATCCAGCCCGGCAAGGGGGGGGTGGTGATGGCGCCGATCATCGCGTCAGAGCTGGGTTTCCTCATGTCCGCAGGCTAACCTGCCACGGCGGTTATGGCCAGCGAATTGCATCACAACCGCCGCCTCATGGGCTGCGCCGCAATGTCCGATAATCTTGCATTATCGGACGTCAAAATGATATGCTCGGAAACATGAGTAGTCCTACGAATAACAGCACCAAAATCGAGGATTCGGACCCGTCTGGCGCAGAGATTTCGAGCTCAGCGTCCTGTGACTCGCTGAACAATGACGAACACGACGAGAGAACCTCTCGGGACCGAGCCTCAATCGCTCTGCCCGCTCATGTGGCCGGTTCCGGCGCGCTCGACCGGCTGATCGACACTGCCCGCGACTACGCCGAGGCCTCGACGGCTGGGAACACGAAAAAGGCCTACGCCGCCGACTGGAAACACTTCACCCGCTGGTGCCGACTGAAAGGCACGGAACCTCTGCCCCCCTTGCCCGAGATGGTTGGGCTTTATCTGGCTGATCTGGCTGCACCTGCCGGGAAGGCCCCTGCCCTTTCGGTCTCCACGATTGAGCG
>JAACVA010000147.1 GCA_009992615.1 Rhodobacterales bacterium | reverse complement strand
ACGATACCCCAGAGGAGCCTGCGCAATGACCAACATCGACTTCA
Source organism: Rhodobacterales bacterium (assembly GCA_009992615.1). Lineage (GTDB taxonomy): Bacteria > Pseudomonadota > Alphaproteobacteria > Rhodobacterales > Rhodobacteraceae > Oceaniglobus. The sequence goes on along the minus strand of JAACVA010000147.1, from coordinate 6,592 downwards.
TGCAACTCGTCACCGCCACCGAAATGGCTGCGCTGGCGGCAAATGCCCGCGCAGCCGCGCTCAAGTCGGTCTGCGCCGCCCGGATCCTTGCGGTCCTGGACGAACGCACACTTCTCAACGTCCAGGGCGCTGTCCTGGCCGGGGAACTGGACCCCGCCGAGATGGATGTGTTCCGCGCGGGGCGAAGCTGGGTGACCGACATGCAAGACGCCTGCCGCACCGCCACCGACAACGATCCGCTGTGGCCCGACCTGCCGGACAGCGTCGCGGCCCTGGCGGCGCGGTTCTGAGGCGAACCCGCTTGAAGCGGCGTTAACGCCCGATCCGGAAAAACGATTTACTGCAAAACCTGCTGTCACGCTACAGTCGCGCGACATTTGTCCACTGATTTGCCATCTTATCCCCAATAAAACGCTTTACAGAGGATTCCAATCATCACACCATATCTGGTAAGGGCGGCGCATAGGCACCGCCGTCCTTATGCACGACACCAAGCTGTGGTGGGGATTTTCCCGAAATCAGCCATAACAAAAGACGAGGCTGACATGTCGCTAGCAGAACGGTATTTCGAATCCGAAGACCTTCATCCGATTGATATGGTTGAAACTTTGGCCGAGCACCACGCATGGGATTTTGATCGTGTCGCAGACGATCAGATCGCAATGGCCGTCGAGGGACAGTGGCGCACCTATGCGATAACCTTGGCCTGGTCCGATCATGACGAAACATTGCGGCTGATTTGCACCTTTGAGATGGAGCCGCCTGAACATCGGATGGCACAACTCTATGAGTTGTTGAACGCCGCGAATGATCATTGCTGGACCGGCGCTTTTACCTATTGGGCGACGCAAAAGCTGATGGTGTATCGCTATGGTCTGGTGCTGACGGGTGGTCAGATGGCCGGCCCTGAACAGATTGACACAATGATCCATGCCGCCGTCATGTCGGCCGAGCGGTTTTATCCGGCATTCCAACTGGTCGCCTGGGGCGAGCGTACCCCTGAGGATGCCATGCAAGTGGCGATCGCCGAGGCATATGGGCGCGCGTGAGACGTTAACCAAAAGGTTAATAAAAGGTTAACATGAGGCGACGGGCAGACTATGCCTGTGGTCATGTTTCATGAACTCGAACTTGCTGCGATCCTGTGTTCCTTTGTGCTGTTTGGTCAAACCGAGGTCAGCCATGGCTATTCCGTCGGGTATGACCTGCACCGCATCCGGGTTGACTGTGAAACCGACGATCAGGTTATCGAGGTTGGGCTGGACAAGCGTTCATCGCTGGACTCGGTCCAGCAGGCGTTGTTCGCGGCGCATTTGACGGGCAAGACGCCGGTGGTGGCGCTGGTCGATACCGACGGGCGCGAGGGGCCGTATGAGTTGCGGATCAAGACCGCGGCGCGGCTGGCCGGTGTGCAGTATACCACCTATAAGATCGACGCGCTGATCCGGCTGCGGATGACGTCCTATCTGCGAAGCCGCGCGATCCGCCTGCCTGGTTCCTGACCGCCTGCAATCATGGCTTTACCTTGCGGCGCAGGCGGCTAGGCTGCGTCCCGATCAGGGAGGACAGTGGATGGATATGGATCACGTGCGCGACCGGGGGCTGGTGCTTCTGGGATGTGGCAAGATGGGCTCGGCGCTGTTGCAGGGCTGGTTGCAGGGGGGGCTTGCCGCAGCCTCGGTCTGGGTTATTGATCCAAATCCTTCGGACTGGCTGCGGGCGCTGGACGGGCTGCACCTGAACGCCGGTCTGCCCGCCACACCGGCGATTGTGCTCGTGGCGGTCAAGCCGCAGATGATGGGCACGGCTCTGCCGACGCTGGCGGCCATGGGCAACGGTGACACCCTGTTCCTGTCGGTGGCGGCGGGCACGTCGATTGCCCATTATGAACAGGTGTTGGGCGCGCGCACACCGATCATCCGCGCCATGCCCAACACCCCTGCGGCCGTGGCGCGCGGCATCACCGCCATCGTGGCAAACGGGCCGGGGGCCGCGGGTATGGATCTGGCCGAGGCGCTGTTGTCGGCGGTGGGTCAGGTCGTGCGCCTGGATGACGAGGCACAGATTGATGCGGTGACCGGCGTTTCGGGGTCTGGGCCGGCCTATGTGTTTCACCTGATCGAGACGCTGGCCGCGGCGGGAGAGGCGCAGGGGTTGCCGACCGATCTGGCGATGCGATTGGCCAAGGCGACCGTGGCAGGGGCCGGCGCGCTGGCTGAACAGTCTGACGATGATCCGGCGCAACTGCGGGTGAACGTCACGTCGCCTGGCGGCACAACGGCGGCGGCGCTGGCGGTTCTGATGGACGCAGAAACCGGGTTTCCGGCACTGTTGAACCGGGCGGTGGCGGCGGCAACAGCCCGGTCGAAGGAGTTAGGCCAATGATCGGATATGACGATTTTGCCAAGGTAGACATCCGTGTCGGCGTCATCACCCGGGCCGAGCCTTTTCCCGAGGCGCGCAAGCCCGCGTTCAAGCTGTGGGTCGATTTCGGGGGCGAGCTTGGCGAAAAGAAAAGTTCGGCCCAGATCACCCGGCACTATACCCCCGAGGCACTGATCGGAACACAGGTGATCGCGGTGGTGAACTTTCCGCCCCGCCAGATCGGCAAGGTGATGTCCGAGGTTCTGGTGCTGGGCGTGCCCGACGCGGCGGGCGAGGTGGTTCTGCTGCGCCCTGATTGCGACGTGCCGGTCGGCGGACGGATGTTCTGATGCAAACCTTGCTGATCACTCGCCGCCTGCCCGATGCCGTTCTTGCGGCGGCCCGTGCGCGGTTCGACGTGACGCTGCGCGACGACACCGCGCCGATGACAACGGCGGAAATGGCGGCCGCACTGGCCACCTATGACGCGATCTTGCCCACCTTGGGCGATGCGTTGCAGGCCGATGCGTTCACCGGTCCGGTGCGCATCCGGCTGCTGGCCAATTTCGGGGTGGGCTACAATCACATCGACGTTGCGGCGGCGCGCGCGGCAGGCGTGGCGGTAAGCAATACACCAGGCGCGGTGACCGAGGCCACCGCCGACATTGCGCTGACGCTGATGCTGATGACCTGCCGCCGCGCCGGCGAGGGCGAGCGGATGGTACGCGGTGGCACCTGGGCCGGCTGGCACCCGACGCAACTTCTGGGCCAGCATGTCAGTGGCAAGGTGGTGGGGATTGTCGGCATGGGGCGCATCGGCAAGGCAATCGCGCGGCGCTGTCACTTCGGGTTCGGAATGCAGGTTGTGTTCCACAACCGCTCGACCATCGCCGATCCGGGGGTGCCGGCGCAACAGTTGGGCACCTTGGATAAGGTTGCTTCGGTCTGTGACGTGCTGATCGCTGCAGTCCCGGCCACCCCCGAGACCTATCACCTGATCGGCGCCGGGGTGTTCGCCGAGATGCGCGAAACCGCTGTTTTCGTGAACATAGCCCGGGGCGACATCGTGGATGAAACGGCACTGATCGCAGCGCTTCAGTCGGGGCAGATCGCCGGGGCGGGGCTGGACGTGTATGAATTCGAGCCAAAAGTACCCGAAACGCTGAAGGCGATGGAAAATGTCACGCTGTTGCCGCATCTTGGCACGGCGACTTTAGAGGTACGCACCGCTATGGGCTTGATGGCCCTTGATAATTTAGTAACGTTCTTTAAAGGGCAGCCTTTGCCAAACCCGGTTTGATCCGGCCGAGGCGCTGACGCCCGGGCAGACAGTTTGCGCCTTTCGGATCTGGTCGGCAATGGCCAGCTGCTTGGTAAATCTGCGGGACAACAGAGGCAGTTCGGTTGGTTCGAACAGGTTGCAGGCGTTTTGAAAGTGGTTTTCCGCCTCGGTTACGCTGCCACCCCTTCGGGCATCGGCTGGTCGAAGTGGATCTGATCGGGGGTTTGCCCGTCAAGCGATGAATGGGGACTGCGGCGGCTGTTCAACTGAACGCCATAACACCCACTTTACCGGGCGGCGCGAGGTTCTTTATTCTTGGCGTCCTTGGTCCGGCCGATCAGTCTATGTCCATGAGTTGATCGACAAGGCAGGTGCTTTGGTGCTTCGGTGCAATCTTACCGGCCGTCGATTGGACCGGCTTCTGGAAGTCCCCGTTTGGAGGCTTGATCGGCTGGCATGCGCCTGCTGCTGCCCTGTCGGTATGGCGCATGTGAACCTGGAGCGCTTGCACGCTCTTGCAGGGCTGGTTTACGACGCCGTCAGTGGTATGCTCGCTAAATCCAGCGCCCAATCACGGAATAACGCCGCATCGGACTCTGAACACGCGATTCGGAGGTTGGCCTGTGCCGCGCAAAAACCTGTGCCGCGCAAAAAGACGACGACGCAACTCAGGCTGTTGCCGGACATTCAACCCAAGCCGATGGCCCAGACACCGCCTTGGCAAAGCCTCCTTGGCGGCACCCGGTACGCGCTGACACGGTTGATGGCCCTACTGATAGCGAAACATGCAAGCGCGGCGCATGGGGGGAACGATCATGAAGCATGAGAGGATTGGCCAGCAGCATTTGGAGCGCAAGGCGATCCTTCACGTCCGTCAGTCATCGGCTCACCAGGTTCTGCACAACCGGGAAAGCCGCGCCTTGCAATATGCCATGCCCGAGCGGCTGGCGGATTTTGGCGGAAGCCGGATCGAGGCCGTGAATGTCGAAGCCGTCGGCCTGCTTGCACAGATCGCCACGGACGATATCATCGCCTGAGACCTGAACCGGAACGGTCTTGCCACCGCAAACGGCGCCAACAGCTGGACCGAGCAACCGCTGACAGCACGATGGTCCTACCGCAAGGGTCCCGTATTCAAGCCCGAACCAGATGCTCTTGAGCCCTGGCTAACCTCTCAAGCGCGGTCAAACGTCTCGGGGCGGCACCAAAAACGGTGCGGTTGGCAGCATAAGCCCGTAAAATCAAATCTGAAAACCCGCTCGCTGACGGACCGCGGATTTTCGGGCGCGCGGAACTGTCAAAAACGGCGGCACAACAGATCAAGACAAGGGCGCGGCAAAACCCCAAACACCCAACGGCATCGCATCCGGATCAGCAAAACCGATTTTCTTCAACAACATGGAAAGGTCGGTATGATGAACCAAAGTTGTAAAACCTTCAATAGCGTCTGACCGAGGCGCGGGCCCCGAGTGTGCCGAGACAAGCTTGCAGGCAGACTGAGATACGCGCTCTGGTTTGTGAATCCTGGTCGGGCGATGATTTGACGTGGCGGACGCCGTCGCGGAACTCAACCCCTTGGATGATCTCGGGTAAGCAGTTTTTGCCGCCGGCGCGGGCAACCAGAGGGCATCGCGCGGTGGTTTGCGCCCGCCGCCGACAAACGCCCTGTCCGGCCACTCACAGGGTTGCCGGGTGATCGGTGCGCGCCCAGCGTGGCTCGGCTTTCGTTCGTACCTGCCGATTTCCGGCAACAGGGCGGCGGCAGCGATCCCCGGCATCAAGCATGGAATATCGCCGCAGTATGCTGTGGTCTTCCAGGCCTTGATCTGGCGTTTCAGCAGAGCGGTATCCGGGGCCTGGGTGCGGTTGCGTGTGGTCCTCGATCAATCCGGGGCGGGCGATACGCAAGCCTCTGAGAGCCGCGCTTGCCTGAAACCCGCTACTTGGAGCGCAAGCGCGAACACGACCGGCGCTCTTGGGGCCTGGCCCAGCCATTTTCGCAAAGCCAAAATCCCGCTGCCGAATTTTCAAATCGCTGCGCTGCCTCATCCTCGTGTCGAAATGCATCCGAATGAGATTTCAAAATATCCACGCCAATGCTGTGATTTGGCATCTTCGCCATGTCCTATATGTGATTTGCCACGCGCGTCTCATTTCCGCCCCCTGGATAAAAACGGCAGTCGATCAAACTGTCGCACGGCCCATGACGACACGATCAAACCATTGCCAATGCCCGCCATGATCCGGGCAAACGCCCGCTTGTCACGGCACCGCTTCGCGACAGTCTTGTGCGGGCAGTCGTCCTCGGGCAAATCGCACGACCGCAAGAAATTGACGTTAATAAATATTATTCCGCCTTGCACGGGTCCACCATCGACTTTCAGACAAACATGGCCTTTCGCAAGGAACGGCTTCAAACGCGCCATCTGGACGTCGCTCAGCCAATAGGGGTTGCGCATCGGTCAGGTTTTGTTGTGGTTCCTGAAACACGCCCGAAGCATGAAATCAATCGGGCTGGAGCCTCGCAAAACCGCAGGCACGCGCCCATTTCTATGCAGATTAAATCAGGAGAATGCCATGTCGCTGAAGAAAATGATGATGAAACTCGCCATTGCCATGGTCGCCGCAAAGGGCGGGCAGATGTATGCCCAGGCCGGCGGGCTTGAGGGCATAAAGCGCAAACTGGCGCAGCAAAAGCAATCGGGCGGCGGCATCGGCGCCATGCTGGGCAACCTGGCCAGCGCCGGGGGCGGCGGTGCCGCGCCACAAAAGGCCGAACATCTGCGCGGGCTGCTGGACACCACCGCCACACCCGAGGTGCCCGAAGAGGCCGAGGCCGGGCTGGTGATCCGCGCCATGGTCATGGCGGCCAAAGCAGATGGCGAGATCGACACCGCCGAGCGCGCCGCCCTGTGGGACGTTCTGGGTGAAAGCACAGCCCCCAAC
>JAACVA010000338.1 GCA_009992615.1 Rhodobacterales bacterium | reverse complement strand
GATGAACGACGCGCGCGCCTACATGACCGCCAAGCGCTGGCTGGAGGCGGGCGTCTCGCCCGACCCGGCGCGGATCGCAGATGCGGGGTTTGATCTGAAGGGGTTAACATGACCATCGACATCGATGCAGCCGACAATCCTGCAAATGGTGACGCGACCGAAAAGGTAGGGGCGTTCGTTCGTCGCACGGCGCCCCAAGTGCTTTACGAGTTGGGATCTGAAGACCTTTTGCGGCTTCAAGACATCAACTTCAGCAAGCGTGTTTTCAGGATCAGCTTTGCCTTCCTGAAGCGCGCCGATCTGATCGATCGCAAAGAGAATGTGCGCTACTGGAGAGACATTCACTCGATAGAGGGAGTCGGCTACCGCATCACAAGTCAGTGGGTGGCGCGCAGCCTGCCGCTCTATCAGGCGTGGCTCGAAGCCCAGGGCATCGTTCCCGATGACGCGCCGGAAACATCGGCGCCAAGCCTTCGGCGCGCGGCGCGGACAGGCGTTCGTTGGCGGGCGATGCCGGTCGGCGTCGCCCAGAACGCGCTCGTCCGCCACCTTCTCAGCACGCTGGGCGAGGACACGTTCGGGAAAGATGACTGGCGCAAGGCCTGCGCGCATTTTGGCGACGCCTGCGCCTATTGCGGCGCGACAGGCAAACTGGTGATCGACCACGCCGTGCCTATGAACCGAACCGCGCTTGGCGAGCACAGGCTCGGCAACCTCGTTCCTTCATGCAACGCCTGCAACAGCAAAAAGGGCGACCTAGATCACCGGACTTTTCTCGAAGACGCGCCCGACCGTGTTACGATGATCGAAGCGTGGATGACCGCTTGCGACTACCGACCGCGCAGCGATGACGACACGCTTCGCTCGTTTCTCGCGCTGGCGCATGAGGAGATTGGCGCTCTGGCCAACCGATGGCGAGACATTCTCGCCAACTTGCCGAAGCCTGACTGAGCCGAGGCAGAATTGCCCCCATTGCAGCGGCAAAGCACCGCGACGCCGGGTGATTGGTTCCGTTTTTGCGACAAACCGGCGATGAGCGCCGGGTTTATCCAAGGTTTGCGATATAGTATCTGATCTGAGTGTCGTCAGAAACATCAGGAGCCGCCATGACCCGCATCGCCTTCGCCGCCGCGCTCGCCGCGCTGCCCGCCGCAGCCTTCGCCGACGCCTTC
>JAACVA010000080.1 GCA_009992615.1 Rhodobacterales bacterium | reverse complement strand
AACAGGCGCGTGACACCGGCCGCCCCTTCACCGGGACAACCGCCTTGGGGTGGTAATGGCCCGAAATCTCGCCTGTTTCTGGGGTGGCGATGTGGCGCATCACGAGACCACCAAGGCGCAACGCGGCAATGTGCCGCCCACCCAGGGCCAGTGGGCCGGGATCGTGATTGCCTTTGATCCACACCCAATCACGCCCCGCCATAAGCCGCGACAGCCACAGCCGCGCGTCCTTGCCCAGCGACAGCCCGGCATCCAGATCATCGAAACTGTCCCCCAGCGAGACAACACAGCGCGGTTGCAAGGCGTCGATCTCGGCCTCCAGCCGGAACAGCGTGTCCTGGGTTTCATAGGGGGGCAACATTGCGCCACCGCGCCGCGCCATGCGTTCGGATTTGCCAAGGTGCAGGTCAGACACGCACAACAGCCCCGCGTCAGCCCACCACAAGGCGCCGCTTGCGCGGGCCTGCAACCTGGCACCAGACAGGGTAAAGGAATGGGTGTTCATTCTTCGTTCCATGGCGCAAGCCCGCGCCGATTTCAATAGGCGATGCGCCACTGCGGCGGTGTCTCGATCTCGGCCAGCCCGGCCGCTGCCACCAGGTCTTCCGCCGCCTCGGCCAGCAGACGTTCTGTGGCCGCCCCCTTGATCGGCACACGCCCGGCCTCAAGGAACAGCGGCGCCGACAGTGGTGTCAGGGTGGGCAGGCGCAGCAGGTCAATTCGGCCTTCGGTACGGGCCAGCATTTCTTCGACGCGGCCAAAATCGACCAGCCCTTTGCGCGCCTCTTCACGGGTGATTTGCAGCAAAACATGGTCGGGGTCGTATTTAAGCAGGGTGTCGTACAGGATGTCCGATGAAAACGTCGCCTGCCGCCCGGTCTTGCGCTGGCCCTGCGACACACGGTCGATCAGGCCGGCAATCACCGCGCTGGCCTTGAAAGTGCGTTTCATCACCGCGTTGCCCGCCAGCCAGGTGTCAAACCCGGCCCGCAGGTTTTGCGCCCCGAACAACGGCGCCGGGTCGGTCAGCGGGTCAAGGCCCCAAACCATCGTGGCATAATCGGTGGCGACAAAGCCCAACGGGTTCAGACCCAACGCCTCCATCCGCTGGGTGGCCAGCAGGCCCAGCGTCTGCATCGCGTTGCGACCCGCAAAGCCATAGATCACCGCGTGTTCGCGGCCTTTCCATGGAAAGGATTCGATCAACAGCCGCCCCGGTTCGGGCAGGCGCGAGCGTTGCCTTTGCAGATGCAGCCAGGCGCGGGTGTGGTCGGGCAGATCGGGCCAATCGTCCTGTTGGAACATCCGCAGGATGCGGTGCGACAACTGGGTTGAGGTGGCGAACTTTGTGCCGAGAAAGGTGGCGATCTTGGGCGGTCTGTCGGCGCGGCGCGTCACCTCGACCGTCAATTCGCGCAGCCCTTCATAGCGCACGATTTCACCGCCGATCAGGAAGGTGTCGCCGGGGGTCAGGGTGGCGGCAAAGCCTTCTTCGACCTCGCCCAGGGGTTGGCCGCCGAACCGGTTCTTCAGCCGCACCTTTAGGGTTTCGGTGTCGATGATCGTGCCGATGTTCATCCGGATCTGCCGTGCCGCCCGCGGATCGCGCAGGTGCCACAGGCCGTCGGTCTGTTTCAACCGCTGCCAGCGGTCATAGGCCCGCAACGCATAGCCCCCGGTGGCGACGAAATCGAGGCAGGCTTCGAAATCGGCACGGCTGAGGGTGGCATAGGCGCCGGCGCTGGTGATTTCGGTGAACAGGGCGTCGGCGTCAAAGGGCGCGGCGCAGGCGCAGATCAGGATATGCTGGCACAGCACGTCACGCGGGCCGGGGCCGCGCGGATCGCCGTCAAGGTCGTGGGCGCGCACCGCGTCCAGCGCGGCCACACATTCAACCACCTCGAACCGGTTGGCGGGCACCAACAGCGCCTTGGACGGCGCGTTGTACCGGTGATTGGCCCGCCCGATACGTTGCACCAGCCGTTTGACGTTCTTCGGTGCGCCGATCTGGATCACCAGATCCACATCGCCCCAGTCGATGCCAAGGTCGAGCGAGCCGGTGCAGACGATGGCGCGCAGGGCACCGTCAACCATGGCCTGTTCCACCTTCGCGCGCTGGGTCTTGTCGAGGCTGCCGTGGTGGATGCCGATGGGCAGGCCATCATCGTTGGCCAGCCACAGGTTGTGAAAGAAGATTTCAGCCTGGGCACGGGTGTTGTGAAAGATCAGCGTCGTCTTGTGGGCGCGCACCTGTTGCAGAACCGCCGGAATGGCATAGGCGGCACCGCCGCCCGACCATGGCGGCGGTTCGTCGGGCTGCAACATGGCGATGTCGGGATCGGGGCCGGGATCGGCGAACAGAATATCGCAGGGGTCGGGGTGACGGGCCAGAAACCGGGCGATGGCGCCGGGATCTTCGACCGTGGCCGACAGGCCGACGCGGCGCAGGTCGGGCACCAATGTTTGCAGCCGCGCCAGCGCCAGCATCAGCTGATCGCCGCGCTTGGATTCGGCCAGAGCGTGGATCTCATCCACGACCACCCGTTGCAGCCCTGCAAAAATCCGCGGCGCATCCTCGTAGCTCAGCAAAAGCGCAAGCGACTCGGGCGTGGTCAGCAGAATATGTGGCGGATCAGCGCGCTGGCGTTTCTTTTGCGTCTGGGTGGTGTCGCCGGTGCGGTCCTCGACCCGGATCGGCAGGTGCATTTCGGCGATGGGGGTGCCCAGATTGCGGCGGATATCGGCGGCCAGCGCCTTGAGCGGCGAAATGTACAAAGTGTGCAAGCCTGGGCGCGGATTTGCGGCCAATTCCACGAGGGAAGGCAGGAATCCTGCAAGCGTCTTGCCGCCCCCCGTGGGCGCGACAAGCAGTTGCGCTGGGGCATCGGCGCGCCCTAGCATCGCCTGCTGGTGCGGGTGGATGGCCCAGCCCCGGCGCGCGAACCATTCGGTGAAGCGGTCGGGCAGCATCAGCGCAGGGGTGCCGTGCGATGCAGTGAGATGCGCAGGCCCCCGTGTTGCACCGGGTGCAGGGCGGGAAGGAAGGGCAGGGCGGTGGCCTTTGCCAGCCCTGCATCACTGGTCACGATGCCGACCCGCCAGCCGGTGAAGCGTTCGGCCAACACCTTGCCCAACGCACCATAAAGCGAGAACAACAGCTTGCGCTCACCGATCCGCGCCCCATAGGGCGGATTGACGATGACAAGGCCGGGGGGCGTGTCGGGCGGCGTCAGGTCGGAAATCGCGGCGCGGGTGAAGGTGGTGAAGGCGCCCACGCCGGCCCGCTGGGCATTGGCAATCGACATGCGGATGGCCCCGTCGTCGCGGTCGGACCCGAAGAAAATCGACAAGGGAACAATGGGTTGCGCCTGTTTCATCGCCGTCCACGCGGCGGCGTCGAAGGTGGCCAGATGTTCAAACGCAAAAGCCCGGTCGCGCCCCGGGGCAAGCCCGGCGGCGATTTCCGCCGCCTCGATCACAAAGGTGCCCGAGCCGCACATCGGATCGACAACCGCCCCTTGCCCGTCATAGCCGCACTGCCGCAGGAACAGCGCGGCAAGGGTTTCGCGCATCGGCGCCTTGCCCACCTGCAATTTGTGGCCGCGCTTGTGCAAAGGCTCGCCCGAGGTGTCGATGGAAAAGGTGCACAGATCGTCCTCGATCCGCGCTTTCAGGGTGACAAGGGCATCATCGGCCAAGGTCATGCCGTGGGTTTCGGTCAATGCCGTCTCGATCCGCTGTTTCGCGGCGCCCGCGTGGTAAATGCGGGATTTTGTACAGGACACCTCGACCCGTACCGGCAAATCAGGGCGCAGAATGTCGGAAAAGGGAAACTTGCGCGCCCGTTTGTCCAGCTGTGCGATATGCATCACCCGGAACGCGCCGATACGGGCCAGCACCCGCGCGGCCCCCCGCGACCACAGGTTCAGCCGCCAGACATCGGGCCACAGCCCGGTGATGGTGACGCCGCCCGCCCCCGCAACCGGGGCATATCCCAGCGCGCGCAGTTCATCTGTCAGAGCGGTTTCCAGCCCCGGCGCGCAGACGGCGAATATCTCGAACGGTTCCATCGGCCCTGTCTAGCGACAGCGCCGGGGAATGTCAGCGCAAGATATCTTCGTCCCGAACGAACATGTTGGCCCAGGCCCGATCAATCAGGGCGGGCGTCATCTGATAGGGGATGCCCTCGAATTCGCAGATCGAAATCATCTGGTCGATCAGGAACACCGGCTGATAATTGGCATAGATGTTGTCGATGGCCGGATATTTCTTCTTCAGCAGGTGGATCAACGCAGCCTCGTCCAGCGGCATCTTCTTTTTCTTCGCCACCATGGCAAAGATTTTCAGGAAATCGCCCTGCGACGGCCCGTCGATCTTGATCTTGTAAAAGATCCGCCGCAATGCCGCCTGATCGAAGATCTTGTTCGGATGGAAGTTGGTGGAAAAGATCACCAGCGTGTCAAACGGCACGGTGAATTTCTCACCCGATTGCAGCGCGAGGATGTCGCGCGATTCTTCCAGCGGCACGATCCAGCGATTGATCAGCGCCTGGGGCGGACTGGCCTGTCGGCCCAAATCATCGACGATGAACACCCCGCCCGAGGATTTCAGTTGCAGCGGGGCCTGATAGGTGCGCGACACCGGATTATACACCAGATCCAGCATATCCAGCGTCAATTCGCCCCCCGTCACCACCGTTGGCCGCTTGCAATAAACATAGCGCGTGTCAAAGCGGGTGACGCGGCGCAGGGCGTTGGGATCGACCGGGCCTTCATCGACGCGGCTGTGGATGATCGGGTCATAGACGGTGATCACCTGACCGGAATATTCAATCGCCCGCGGTACATAGATGTTGTCGCCAATGGCATCGCGCACCCCGTTGCTGATCGACGATTTGCCGTTGCCCGGCGGCCCGTACATCAGGATCGACCGCCCCGAACCCACAGCAGGACCCAGATTGTCCAACAGATTGTCAGGCAGGATCAGATGACCCATCGCGCCGGTCAGCTGTTGGCGGGTGATCTGGATGTTGCGGATCGACTGGCGCTGCATCTGTTCGCTGTACACATCAAGTGGCACTGGCATGGCACCGTAATATTCCGACTGGCTGAGTGCATCCAGCGCGCGCGCCTTGCCGGCGTCGGACAGGGCATAGCCCATTTCACTGCCCGACGAGGCGTGCAGCGTTCCGGTTGCCTCAAGCAGCTTCTGGCTGCGCGCCATATCGACCAGTTCCTGTGTCACATTCACCGGCAGACAGATTGCCGCGGCCAATGTTGTCACATGTTCAAGGTTCATCCGGAACATGGTTTTCAACAGGATGTCGCGCATCATCACCAGTGGCAGGCGCATCTGGTCCAGTGTGCGGGGCGGCGGGGGGGCCATGACGGCGGTGGTTTGCATGTTCATCGCGGATGCCTCGAAACGTGTCGGATATGCCGCCGATTTCACGGGTTTGCCCGATTTTGGACACCATGGACCGGCATATCGTTGCACAGATGGATGCCAAGCCATTGTGGCCAAATGATGAAAAAAGAGGGTTGAGATGAGCAGAACGCGCCCCGCCGGAGTGCTGCTGACGATTTTCGCGCTGATCGCGGTGCTGGGCGGGCTCAGCCTGGCGCGGGGCGGGCTGTATATCGACCGCTATGAAGGCGATGTTTTGCACCTAGTGGAAATCATTCTGCGGATTGCCGAGGGGCAGCGCCCACACCTCGATTTCATGACGCCCATCGGGGTGCTGGCCACCTGGCCCATCGCGATGTTCGTCAAGGCGGGCCTCGGGATTGGCATGGCGGTTCACTGGGCGCAGATGGCGGTGGCGCTGGTGCTGGCGGGGCCGGTGTTCTGGGCGGCTTACAGCCGGTTCGCCCCCGGCCTTGCGCATCTGTTCGCGGGGTTCTGCATGGTGCTGGCCCTGGCCCTTGTGCATGGCGAGGCCGATCCCAACGTGTCGATGTCGATGCACTACAACCGCTGGGCCTGGGCGTTCAGCTTTGTCGCGCTGGCGCTGGCGTTTTTGCCGGGGCGGGGGCGGGCGCGGCCCATCCTTGACGGCGTTGTGATCGGTGTCGCGCTGGCCCTCGTCGTGCTGATCAAGGTGACATATGTCGTCGCGCTGGCGCCGGGCATCATCGTGGTGCTGGTGCTGCGGCGGGCCGGGCGCAGTTTGGTCGTGGCGCTGGTGGCGGGGTTTGTCAGTCTCGGCGTTGTGACGGCGATCATGGGTTGGGCGTTCTGGCCGGCCTATGCGGGTGATCTGATTGCCACCGCCACGTCCGAGGCGCGGGCCCATCCGGGGCGCCCTTTGAACAATGTGCTGACCGCGCCGATGTTTCTCGGCGCGCATATGTTGGTGCTGCTTGCGGTGGTGATGTTGCGACAGGGCGGGCGGGCGCAGGCCGGTCTGGCGCTGTTGGTGCTGTTTCCGGGGATGGTGTATATCACCTATCAGAATTTCGGCAACGATCCGCAATGGCTGTTGCTGGTGGGGCTTATGCTGTTGGTGGTGCGGCCGGATGCGGGGGCACGCAACGCCTGGGGCTGGGATCTGCGGCAGGGGGTCACGTTGGCCGCTGCGGCGATGCTGGCGCTGACCTCGCCATCATTCCTGAACATGGCCTACAGCCCGCTGCGGCACTTTTCTGATGATCTGTCATCATTTGTGCCCATCTTTCCGAATTCGGCACGGCACGGCGATTTTTTCACCACCCGTGAGCGGGCCTATCAGGTGAATGAGCAGATCGCCGGTGAACGCCCCGGTGCGGGGCTGGAGCAATATTCCGACCGGGCCGAGCGTGGCGCACCGGCTGTGCTGAACGGTGAAACCTTGTCGGCATGCAGCATCCAGAACGGGTTGATCGCCTTTTTTCAAGCCATGGCCGATGATTTGCAGGCACAGGGATTTGCCACCGGCAAGGCGATCATGGTGGCCGATCTGTTGTCGAACCTGCCGCTGTTTTCCGATGGCATCGCCTGGGTCAGGGGCGGCGCGCCGTGGCGCTATGACGGGGTGCCGGGGGTGGAAAATGCCGATTTCGTTCTGGTGCCGCTGTGCGCCGTCAATGAGCGCGCCCGCCGCGACATCCTGGACGGCATCGGCGCGCGTGGCATCGCGTTGCATGAGGTTTACCGCAGCCCGCTGTTCATTCTGCTGGAAAAGGCTTAGACGCCCACCGCCACAAGGGCCAGATAGGCGGCCAAACTGCCGCCCAGCGGCAGGCCCATGGGAAATTTGCCGTTGGTCCAACTGGCCCAGTGCGGCACCCGGCCCCGAATTGCGGGAACCCGCTTGGCGATGCGGTGGGTGACGACGGCCGCAAGCGAGACGGCGCCCAGCAGAAACATCACCGGCCCGGCATCGGCCAAGGGCACGAAAGGCGCGGCGACAGCGGCGAATTTCGCATCCCCCGCCCCCAGACCGCCCAGCATGTTCAGAATGAACCCCGCCGCCAAGACCACCACGAGGTGCAGCCCCTGCCAAAGCCACGCCTCAATCGGCAGGGCGATTGGCCCGATCAGCAGATAGACAACGAAAAGGGCGACAACCGCCTTGTTCGGGATTTTCATGAAGGCCATGTCATTCCACGCAACCCAGAAACAGATGGGCGCGACAAACGGCAAAAACCACAGGGCCGCAGTGGCGGGCAGGGCAAATTCCACCGGATCAGTTCTGCACGTTGGCTTCCAAAGCGCGCAAGGATCGCACGGCCGCCTCGAAATGCTGGGGGTGGGTGTCAATGGCCTGTTGCAGCAGCCCTTTGCCGATCGCCACATCGCCCTGTTTGATCGCTGTCAGCGCCATGGTGTGCATCAACTGCGCCTGTTCGATCTGGGTCATCGGCACCACAGGCAGATCGTATTTGCGCTGGGCGCCGCGGGCCAACACCAGGTTGTTCTTGGCGGTGAACAGATCGGTGTCATAGGTGATCGCCTGGTTGAACAAACGCTCGGCCTCGGAGAAATCGCCGCGCGACAGTTTGGAATAGCCCCAGTTGTTCATCACGCCCGACGGTTTGGTCGTCAGGCCGATGGCGGTTTCATAGAAACTGTCGGCCTTGGTCCATTGTTTGTTGGAATCCGCAATCATCGCCTCAAGGCGATAGCGCTTGAACGACTCAAAGGTGGGTGGCACGCGGTTCAATTCCGCCTGCGCATTGTCCCACGCGCCGTTGCGGATATGGGCATCGGCCAGTTCGACGCGATCATCCTCGGTGGCCTCGGGGTGGGCAACGACCCTGGTCCAGGCGGTCACCGCCTCGGGCGTCCGTTTGGCGCGGATCAGCGACAGGGCCAGCCCCCTTTGCAGATCTATCCTGTCAGGATTTTCCGTGCTGGAACGGCGAAAGTAATCGACCGCCTCGTTCGGGTCGCCCACCGTCAGCATGATGTCATTCAGGTTGGTTTCGTCGATCACGTTGACGGTCTTGAGCGCGCGATCCACCTCGGCGCTGCCCGACCTGTCACAAGCCGACAGAACAACCGCACTGCCAAGGCAGAGCGTCAGAAGAATGGTGTGGCGCATGGGCCTGCGTCCTTTTCCTGCTCGATCGTGCCTTTGCTTTCAGATGCGCACGAGGATCCGGTAATCGCCTGAACCCCGACGCATCAGTGCAAAGCTGCTTATTTCCTGTTCAAGGTAGTCCCGATTTTCGATCTTGGCGATAGCCAAGGCAAGATTTGCGCGAATGTCGTCACTTTCGCCACTGTCCAGCGCAAAGGCCGTGCGGAATACACGTTCGGCTTCGCCGAAGGTGCCTTGCTCCATCAACACGACGCCGAGGTTGTTCCAGGCGGGCACAAAGGTTTCGTCCTTCTCGACCGCGCGGCGCAGCAGGCGTTCGGCCTGGCCCAGCCGGCCCAGTTGCAGATTGGCCGACCCCAGCGCCGACAAAACGTCCACCGTGGTGCCCCTTTCGCCCGCCGCGCGATAATATGCCTTGAGCGCCAGTTCAAATTCCCCCGCCTCCATCAGCCGGTGCCCCACGGTCAGGCCATCAATACTGTCTTCGCCGCGGGCCACCGGCGGGGCAAAGGGGCTGTCGGGCGCACGACCAAGACCGCCGGTGTTGCCACAGGCGGTCAAGGCGAGAATCAGCAGGACAGGTGTGGCGCGCATGGCCCCTACATTTTGAATTTGCCCAGTGTTTCGACGATGTTGTAAATCGACGGACCCAGCAGGATGATCAACAGGGGTGGCACGGTCAGCATCATTGTGGCAAGCGTCATTTTTGTGGGCAAGGTGTTTGCCTTTTCCTCGGCCCGCATCACGCGTTTGTCCCGCATTTCGGCGGAAAAGACCCGCAGCGCCTCGGCCACGGATGTGCCGAAGGTGGCCGACTGGATCAACACGGTGACAAAGGATGCCACATCGGTCACCCCGGCGCGTTCGGACATGTCGCGCAGCACGCTGACCTTGTCCTTGCCGGCCTTTATCTCATGGCTGACGATTTCATATTCATCGGCCAAGGCCGGATACCCGGCGCGGATTTCCGCGCTGACACGGACGATGGACTGGTCCATCGACTGTCCGGCCTCGACACAGACCAGCATCATGTCCAGGCTGTCGGGAAAGCCATTGGTAATTTCTTCGCGGCGCTGTTGCTGGCGTTTGGTGATCCAGTATTTCGGCGCCATGTACCCGATCGTGCCCGGTACCAGTACCGACAGGATCAGCGCCTGTGTGCTGGGCGTGCCGGTTGTGCTGGTCAGGATGGCGTAGAAAACCCCAAGTATCAGCAGCCCGACGCCCAGGGCAAACTGGGCAAAGTGAAAGGTGCGCACCGCATCCTTGCTGCGGTATCCGGCCTGCATCAGCTTCAGCCGGATTGCGGAATATTCCTCTTCGTTCTGCGGCTCCAGAAAGCTGGAGTATTTTTCCAGCTTGTCGTTTCTGTTGCCCGCGCGCAGCGACGGGCCGGTGCCGGTTTTCGCCGCTTTGCGCAGCGCGGCCAGCTTGTCCAACGGATCTGCCTTGCGTCTCAGAAGGAAGGGCAGGGTGATCAGCACCAGAACAACCCCAAGGCCCCCGACCACCATCAGCGGCCCGAGGGGGCCAAATCGCGCGACAATCATGTCGTTCAGCAGTTCCATGGCAGTTTTCCCTCAGACCTTGATATCGACAAGGGCCCTCATCACAAAGATGTTGACCACCAGGAACCCGGCAACGACCAGACAGGCCGGGATGAAATAGGCGGTTTCCTTCACCGCGTCGTAATAGTTGGGCGACAGAAGGTTGATCATCACCAGCGCGCCCAGCGGAAACACCGACAGGAACATGCCCGACCATTTTGCCTCGGCGGTGATCGCCTTGACCCGGCGGAACAGCTTGAACCGCGAGCGGATTACCGCCGCCAGACCGGCCAGAATCTCGGCCAGGTTGCCGCCCGATTGCTGTTGGATCGTCACCGCCACGGCAAGGAACCGCAGATCCTGCATGTCCATCCGTTCGGCCATGGATTTCAGCGCCTCGCCGACGTTGCGGCCATAGGCGGCCTCGTCGGCGATTACGCCCATTTCGGTGCCCAGCGGATCGGGCACCTCTTTGGCGACGATGTTGATGGCCGACACAAAGGGGTGGCCGACGCGCAGGCTGCGCACCATAAGCTCCACCGCGTCGGGCAGTTGTTCTTCCATCAGGCCCAGGCGTTTCTTCGCCTTGCCGTTTACCCAGACATAGACGCCGCCGATGCCCATGGCGATTGAAACCGCGATGCGGATCGGGGTGGATGCCGAAGTTTGCAGCGTCAGCCCGACATAGGCGATGACGCCCAGCACCACCATGACGATCATCAATTGCGTAGGGGTAAAGGCGATGTTGGCCAGTTGCGCCTTTTTGGCCAGGATGGAATACAGTGGAATTTTCTGGCTTTTCAGATGCTGGCCCATCTCCTTGCGGAGCTGTTCCAGAACCTGTTCGCGCGCCTTGCCCTTTTCCAGCATGTCCAACCGGCGGTTCACCCGGTTGTTCAGGCTGATGGATTTGCCGAATACCGTCAGATAGATGCCTTCGACCAGCACCAGAACGGCAACGAAGATCAGCCCATAGATAAGCGGTTCTGCGCTGATGACCATGATCGTTATCCTTTGGTGATGTCGAAGATTTCGGCGGGCAGGTTATAGCCCCACATCCGGAACCGTTCGGAAAAGTGCGACCGCACGCCGGTGGCGGTGAAGTGGCCGATGATCTTGTTTTCGGGGGTCAGGCCGACGCGCTGAAAGCGGAACACTTCTTGCATCGAGATCACGTCGCCTTCCATGCCGGTGATTTCGGTGATGCTGGTCATGCGGCGCGACCCGTCTTGCAAACGTGATGCCTGCACGATCAGGTTGACGGCGCTGGCGATCTGGCTGCGCACGGCCTTCAGCGGCATCTCGATGCCCGCCATGGCGATCATGTTTTCCAGGCGCGACACGCCGTCGCGGGCGCTGTTGGCGTGGATCGTGGTCATTGATCCGTCGTGGCCGGTGTTCATCGCCTGCAACATGTCGATCACCTCTTCGCCGCGGGTTTCGCCGACGATGATCCGGTCCGGGCGCATCCGCAGTGCGTTTTTCAGACAGTCGCGCTGTGACACCGCGCCCTTGCCCTCGACGTTGGCGGGGCGGCTTTCCATCCGGCCCACATGGGTTTGTTGCAGTTGCAGTTCGGCCGTGTCCTCGATGGTCAGAATACGCTCGGCGTTGTCGATGAAGGATGACAGGGCGTTCAGGGTGGTCGTCTTGCCCGAACCGGTGCCGCCCGACACGATGATGTTCAAACGCGTCGAAACCGCCGCCTCAAGGTACAGCGCCATTTCCGGGCTGAAGGCGCCGAAATTCACCAGATCCTGAATGCCCAGCTTTTCTTTCTTGAACTTGCGGATCGACACCAGCGATCCGTCCACCGCGATCGGCGGCACCATCGCGTTGAAGCGGCTGCCATCGGCCAGGCGGGCATCGACATAGGGATTGGATTCATCCACCCGCCGCCCCACCGCCGACACGATCTTGTCGATGATGCGCAACAGGTGCTTTTCGTCCTTGAAGGTGACATCGGTCAGCGTCAGCTTGCCGTCGCGTTCGACAAAGATCTGCCGTGGGCCGTTCACCAGAATATCGTTCACGCTGTCGTCTTTCAGCAGCGTTTCCAGCGGGCCCAACCCCTTGACCTCGTCATACAGCTCCTGGTTCAGCGTCAGCCGTTCGTCGCGGTTCAGCACCACGCCGATCTCGTCCAGCGCCTCGGAGGTGATTTCCATGATCTCGGTCTTCAGATCGGCCTCGCTGGCCTTGTCCAGCGCCGACAGGTTCAGGTTGTCCAACAGACGGCTGTGCAGCTCAACCTTGATTTCGCCCAGACGTTCGCGGCGTTTTTTTTCCTTGTTTTCGGGGGCCACGGGCGCCGGAACCGGCTTGGGTGTCGGGCGCAGGGATGCGCCCATCGCCTTGACCGGGGCAGCGGTGGGCACCGGGGCCTTGGCGGCGGCGGCGCGGGTCACTTCGGCCAGCGGCTTTGGCGCGGCGTTGCCGGCCAGTCTGGCGGCGTCCTGTTTGCGATAGCGTGAAAACATCTGTCGGTCCTTACTTCGAGGCGGCGGCGCGGTTCAGGTCATGGGCAGATTTCGCCAGCTTTTCGATCTCGCGGCGCAGGGCGTTCTTACGTGCGACCTCGGCAAGGGGCACGCCATTGTCGCAGGCCTGAACCACCTGGGTGCCGCCATCGGGCAGTTGCACCTCGATTGAAATGTCCAGATTTTCGGCCAGTCGTTTCACCCGGCCCTTGCCGGTCAGATCGGTGAACTTGGGCGCGCGGTTCAGGATATAGCGCAGCTTGGCCACCGGCAGATCTTCGGCCTTCAAAGCGCGGATCAGGCGCAGGGCGTTTTGTGCACTGCGCATATCCATTTCCAGCAACAGGAAATAGACGTGGGCGGCGTTCAGCACCGTTTCGGTCCATTGCACCACCGTCGAGGGCATGTCGATCACGACATAATCGAAATTGCTGCGTGCCTGTTCGATGATCCGGTCCACATCGTCGCTGTTGATCAGGTCCAGCGGCAACATGTCCGCCGGGCTGGTCAGAACCTGCAATTTGTCACGGAACGGCAAAAGCGCCTGAAGAAAACTTTCGTTGTCCATCGTATCGGTGTTGGTCAGCATTTCGAACACCGCCTCGCGGCGCGGCAGATCCAGATAGGTGGACACCGCCCCATATTGCAGATCGAAATCCAACAGACAGACTTGTGGTGCGTCGTCCTTGCTCAGCGTGGCCAGTTCCCACGCCAGGTTTACCGCAAATGTCGTGGCACCGACGCCGCCAGACAGGCCATGCACCGGCAATACCACGCCTTCGCAGTTGCCTTTCGTGCGACTGCGCACAGGTGCCTCGGGCTCGGCGATCGGTTCGGGATCGGGGGTGCGGATCCTCTCGATCGCATCGTGCAGCGCGCCTTCGGGCAGAGGGTATGGGACGAATTCCTTGGCGCCCAATTTCAACAACTGGTGCAGCACCATCGGGCTGATCTCTTCGGCGATCACGATCACCCGGATGCCGCGCTGCACGGCGGTGCGGATCAGGTCGGCAATGGTGGTGACATTGGCCTCGTCGTCCTCGTCGATGGCGACGGCGATGAATTCCAACGCCCCGGCTTCGGGCTGGGCCAGGAACACGGCGGCGTCGGAAAAGCCGAGGTCGCCCCAGCGTTCGCCCAGTTCCGCTTCCATGTCCTCGATCAGAAGGTCGAAATTCTGCACGTTCCGGCAGATCGTACAGGCAAGGATCGGCTCGGGCTCGGCCTGCTGTACCGCTGTGTTTGTCATCGCCACTGTTCCTCCGTTGCCGAAATCCGCAGGGGTGGTGGCAACGCAACCGTCACCAATCCCGCCTGATCCCCCGGTTTTCCGTGCGGCCAAAGAATCGCACCTGTTCCGCTATTCTGGAGATATTGCGCGGCAATATTGGCGACATTGAGGCTGGAAAATCGTAATTATCCGGCGATGATGAACATTTTTGTTTGGATTTTGCAGACAAAGCAGTACGAAACGCGCAATTGTACGCGCCTCAGCCGCCGGCCGCAGAGGTGATTTCCGTCAGGCCGCCGGTTTCGCGGGCCGGAAATTCTGTCGCGCTCTCGACATATTCACCGAACACCACCATCGCGTATTTGCCGTTCAGATCACCCGAACAGCGCACCTGGCCGCGCACATATCGGGTTGATACCGTTTCACGCGGGCTTTTCGGATCATCGTTGTACTCGGGGTTCAACACCACGACGTGTTCGGGCAGGATATAGCCTTTGGGCCGTCCGACACATTGTGTCATGGCTTGGGTGTTGCGCATGGTCGCGTTGCCAAAGCCGCCTTCGTCAAGGAACGCCCCGGCAGGTTGGTTCCAGCTGGTCAGCGTCGATGAATTTTCGCCGGTGCAGGCAGCCAGCGCAACGGTGGCCGAGACCACCAGCAGAGTCTTGATATGCAATGCCATCTGCCTCACTCCATCACATAGCCGTAGGAGCCGCCGAAATCCTGTTTGGCGACTTCGCCCGCCGCGCCCGTCGTTGGGCGGCGGCTGTTGTTGCCCACGGTTCGGCCGAACAGGAACAGGTCCGATTCGCTGGGGATGACCACGCGATCGGTGGGCAGGGCCAATGCCTCGCCGCGGGTGGGGGTGACCAGATGCGGCGTGACGATGATGACCAGTTCGCTTTGCTGGCGTTCGTATTCGGCGCTGCGGAACAATGCGCCCAGCACTGGAATGTCGCCCAGCCATGGCACCTGGCCGCTGAGATCCTGAAAATCATCCGACAGCAGCCCTGCGATGGCAAAGCTTTCGCCGTCGCGCATTTCCACGACGGTGCTGGTTTCGCGCCGCCGGAACGAATTGACCGAGAACCCGTTGGCCTGGAATGTCACCGTGTTGTCCAGGCCCGAGACGGCCGCCTTCATCTGGATGTTGATCAGATCCTTGTCCACCACCCGCGGGGTGAATGTCAGTTCCACACCGAAGGGTTTGTAATCGATCGTCACGCCGCCGTTGCCGTCAACGATGGGCACCGGATATTCGCCACCGGCCAGAAAGCTCGCCTCTTGCCCGGACAGGGCGGTCAGGTTCGGTTCGGCCAGGGTGCGCACGACGCCCTTGGATTCCAGCGCCTCAAGCAGGATGGCGAATTGCATACTGCCCGCACCAAAGCCGATGGCCAGCGCCCCCTCGCTTTCCTTGCTTGAGGTATAGCCGCCGCCGGTCAGGATGCTGGTCGTGTTGCTGTTGTTGCCCAGGGTGCCGGTGCCCAAGGTGATTCCGGTGCCGCCGCCGGTGGTGCCCCCTGCAGCAATCGACGCCGACAGCGATTTGCGCACCGACCGCGCCATTTCGGCAAAGCGCACCTTCAACATCACCTGTTGCGTGCCACCCACGCTCATCAGGTTGGATACCCGTTCCGGGGCATAGCGTTCGGCCAGGTCCAGCGCGCGGTCCAGCTTGGTGATGCTGGACACGACCCCCGACAGCACGATCCCGTCATTGGCGGTGCGCACCTCGATGGGTTCGCCTGGCAGGATCTGGCGCAGCCGTTCCTTGAACTCGGCGATGTCGGGGGCGACTTGCACCTCGACATTGGTGATCAGCCGGCCTTCGGCGTTCAGCAGCGTCAGCGTGGTGCGCCCCGGCGCCTTGCCCAGCACATAGATGGTGCGGTCGGACAATGTGGAAATATCTGCAATCGACGGATTGGCGATGGACAATTCCGCAAACGGCACGTCGGATTCGACCACTACAGCGCGGTTCATCGGGACGTTCAGCGCGGTAGATGTCGATCCGTCCATCACGCGCAGGGTTTCGGCGCGCGCCATGGGCACGGTGGCAACAGCCACGGAAAACCCCAACAGCACCGCCCTCAGAAATCTGTCAACTTGCATGTGATCCTGCCTCTCTGATCACCGATGATGCCGGGTCTTTTGCCCGTCTTTTGCGTCACCATGGGCGAATTGTCTATTTTTTGCAAGAATCAAGGTGTTGGCGGTGGGGGTTGATGTGGATAAGCGGCAACACCCACAGGTGTTGCGCAGGCAAGAGGCGCAGACCCCACATCGGGTGTCCGCGCCGCCGTATTTTTGGCCCGCTTCAATTGGTACAGGCGATCGGGATTTCCACAACTTCGGCGCCGCGCCGAGTTTTGATCGTGCAGACGCGCTCTTGCTCGACCTCGACAATCGCATCCTCGGCGATGCCCAGCAATTGCCGCTGGCCGATCTCGATATTCTCCGAAACCGTGTTGTCAGCCGAACCGACGAGGGCCAGTGACAGCCGTCCGGTCGCCTGCGCCTGGGCCAGAGCGGCCACTTGTCGCGTCGTCGCCTCGACCGTTACGGTGCGCGCCACGGTTGGGCTGGACCGGTCCTCGTCAGCCGACTGATCAATGGCGACAAGGGGTACACCGCTTTCGATCAGGCGCGTCACCTCCTGGCGGCTGCCGTTGACCGTGGGCAACTGGCCGCTCCAGAACACATCCACCCGGTCACCGGGGCGCAGGAAACCCGACACGCCCGATGACACGTCAACCTTGATCGCAAAGGCGCGCATCCCCTCGGACAGGCGCGACGACACACCGGCATCAACCCCCGGTTCGGTCACCTTCACGGCCAGCAGCGCTTCGTCCTTTTCCATGGTGCGCAACACCGCGCGGGGCTGGCGGTTGTCGTCGGGAAACAACACCGCAGGATCGCTGAACGACCCCTCCGGGATTGCATCCACCGGCCAGTTGACCATGCGCACATCTTCTTTCGCCAGACGTTCGCCATAGCGCAGGGGGCGGTTCAACACAAAAACCGGCTGTGTCGCCACGTTGGCGCCGCGATTGGCGCGCTCGGCCTCGACGGTGGCCTGGTATTCGGTGATGTATCCACGGGCAAGGAATACGGCAAAACCAGCCAGCCCAAGGCCCAGCACCAACACCATTCCAAAAACCAGACGCATGGCATTTCCTTTCCTAAATCGGTGGTCCGCCCCGGCGGCGTGCGGGACAGAGACTCTGTCTTTTGTGTCACATCATGGTGCCGGTTTGCGGCGAAACGATGCTGGCATTGCGCAAACTTTGCGGCAACGCGGGGCGCTGATGCGGCCCGATTCAAAATGCAAAAAAGGCGCAGCGGCGCCCGGAAATGATCAGCCCGCGGCGGCGGCACAGTTTACCACGTTATAGTTGTCGGTCGGGCCGCGACGGTTGAACTTACGGCGGTCGAGACATCCTCGGCACCACTGCCGAAGGTGCTCATCACCGCCAGGGTCAGCGACACAAGACCGGCGGTCAGCAGCACCCAATCCACGGTTGTGGCACCGCAGTCGTCACGCAGAAAGGCATTGAAGCGGTGCAGCATGATGACTCTCGCGGTTTCACAGGGTAACGCGCCGGGCGTGCGGTGCACATGGCCGAAGGGTAAGGTGGCGATCGGCAGGACGGTACGATAATGCGGCACGCCCTTGTGGCGGGCCAGGCTTTGTATCTTTGTTTTGGGTTTGGGGCGCCGGCGGTCAGACGCGGCGCCCCAAGCCTGATCGTTCGTGTCAGAACGAGGTGGTCACGGTGGTGCCGTTCAGATGGGACGATACGGCTTCGGTCACGGTCTTGGTGCCCTTGGTGACCGAGGTCAGCACGGCGATGCCCAGGCCGACGATGGCGGCGGTCAGCACAACCCAGTCAACGGTGACGGCGCCGTCTTCGTCGTTGCGGAATTTCTTGGCCAGTTTGAACAGTTTCATTTGATTGTCCCTTCAGGTTTCACAAGGTTTCAAGGCGCCCCGGGTTTCCATGCTATGGAGGCTTTCAACCCCACCCACTGCTCCGTTGCGATGATTTGTTTTTGACGGTTGATTCCGGCGGAAATGCGGCGTTTCCAGACAGATTTCTTGTTCTTGCCAAGGGCGCATCGTGGCCAGACCGCCAGAAACCGAATGTCACGCGACGGTGCCTGATTGCATCCATAGATTACAAGTTCATGTTTTATTGAATAAAAACATGAATTTTCAGAGCGCCACTGCCCAGACGTTCCTGAAAGGCGACACTTGCCACGGATTTGCTGCGCAGGAATCGGTAAAATCTGGCGTCTGCAGCGTTTTCTTGCAACAAAGAGTAAAACACCAAACGGGGCGGAGCAGTCACCGTATGCGTACAAGATTTCTGACGTCGATCACCCTTGCGGCTATTCTGGCGGCCTCTCCGGGTTTGGCCGAGGGGCCAAAACCCTTTCCCGACTTCACCTTCAAGCGGATCAAACCGCCCAAGGCCGGTGAAATACCGCGCATCACGGTGCAGGTGCCGCCCCCGACAGCGCGAATCACTGCGCGCCCCGTCGCCGAAGACCCACCGCCAGCGTCCGGCGGCGGCACGGGCGGCGGCCACGATTGGTTCTGGTCGGCCGTGCAGGGCGGCTCGCCTGCCTTGCGGGTGTCCAGCGCGCTGTTGGTCCTGCAAAAACCCCCCAGCGGCGGTGGCGTTGCCAGCCCGCGTTTGCAGACCCTGCGTGACATTGCCGATCATTATGGCACCGACATCCTGAAGGCCACGGTGGGCACGCGGATTTCCCCCGCCTTCGCCCTTGCGGTGATCGCGGTCGAATCAGGCGGGCGCACCGATGCCCTGTCGCGCGCCGGGGCGCAGGGGCTGATGCAACTGATGCCGGCCACCGCCGAACGCTTTGGTGTGTTCGACCGCGCCATCGCCGCGGATAACATCCGCGGCGGCGTCACCTATCTTGATTGGCTGATGGGCCGGTTCGATGGCGATCCGCTGTTGGCGCTGGCCGGGTATAACGCGGGCGAAGGCGCGGTTGAAAAACACGGCGGTGTGCCCCCCTTTGCCGAAACCCGTGGTTATGTGCCCAAGGTTCTGGCCGCCTGGGCCGTGGCCAAGGGGCTGTGTCTTACCCCGCCGCAGCTGATCACTGACGGCTGTGTCTTCGTGGGCAACCGGACCGCCACGAATGGCTGAACCAAAACCGCTGATTCTTGATGTCGATGGCACGTTCCTGCGCACCGACATGTTGTATGAAACGTTCTGGGCGGGTCTCGGGCGCACTCCGGTGACGGTGCTGCGCCTGACCGCGCGCCATTTCCGCCAACCGGCAGTCTTGAAGGAAAAACTGGCCCAAATTGTGCCCTTGCGCACCGATTTGCTGCCGGTTACGCCTGAACTCGTTGAAATTGCCCATGCGGCAAGGGCGGATGGGGCCGAGGTCTGCCTTGCCTCGGCCTCGCCCCGCCGTCAGGTACAGCAACTCGCCCGACATCATGATCTGTCACCACGGGTTTTCGCCACCGAAGGCGGGCACAACCTGAAAGGTGCGGCCAAGGCCGCCGCCCTGACCGAGGCCTTTGGTGCCCGGGCGTTTCACTATGCCGGCAATGAAACGGCCGATCTGCCGGTCTGGCAACAGGGCGATGCCGCCATTCTTGTCGGGCGCCACGACGCGATTGCCAAAACGCTCGCCGCCGAGGGGCACGGGGTGCACAAGGTGGCGGTTGGTTGGCGCTGGGCTGACCTGAAACGCGCCCTGCGACCGCATCAATGGGTCAAGAACGTGCTGCTGTTCCTGCCGATGATCGCGGCGCATGATTTCACCCTGTCCACGCTGCTGTTGGTGCTGGCCGGCGTGGCCGCCTTTTCCGCAGCCGCCTCGTCGATCTACATCGTCAATGACCTGCTCGATCTTGAGGCCGACCGCCTGCACCCGACCAAATGCCGCCGCCCCTTCGCCACCGGCAGGGTGCCGATCCGCACCGGCATGATCGCGGGCGCGATGCTGGCACTTATCGCCCTTGCGCTGGGCGCGGCACTGGGCGCGGCATTCCTGGCGGTGATCGCCGTCTACATGATCGCGTCGCTCGCCTATTCGCTGAAACTCAAGCGGATGCGCTGGATCGACATATTCACCTTGGCGGCGCTCTACACCCTGCGGGTGGTGGCCGGGGCAGCCGCCAGCGGGGCCGATGTGTCGATCTACATGCTGATCTTCATCTTCCCGGTTTTTCTTACGCTTGGCTGCGTAAAACGGATGACCGAACTGGCGCTGGCCAAGGGGGACGAACCGTTGCCGGGCCGGGGATACGGGCGGCGCGACCGGGGCGATCTGCTGAACATGGCAGGCCTGGGTATCGCCGGTGCCCTGGTGATTTTCACGCTCTACTCGGTCAGCGATCAGGGCCGCGCGCTATACCCCACCACATGGATTCTCTGGTTCACCCTGATCCCCATCGCCATTTGGCTGATCCGCATGGTCGCCTTGGGATTTTACGGCAAACAGGATTACGACCCCATCGTTTTCGCGCTGCGCGACCGGATCGGCATTGGAATTCTGCTGCTGATCCTGTCGCTGATGTTCTGGGCGGCGGGGCTGTGGGCACAATGGTTCGGCTGAGCCGCCCCTGTCTCTTTCTTGCGCGAAATACCTCGGGGTCCGGGGCAGAGCCCCGGTCTGTCCCGTGTCATACTCTCAAACAGACATCTTCTTGAACATCCGTTCCGGGATCGACCGGATGATCAGCATGATATAGCGCCAGAAGAATGGCGTATAGATAACGTCGCGCCGCCGCGCGACGGCGCTCAGAATATCGCGCGCCACCTGTTCGGGTTGCGCCACCAGAAACATGTCCGGAATGCCCCAGGTCATTGCCGTGTCCACGAAACCCGGTTTCACGGTCACCACATGGCCACCCGCCCGGGTCAGCCGGTTGCGCAGGCCAGACAGATAGGTGTGAAAGCCGGCCTTGGCCGCTCCATAGACATAGTTGCCGAGGCGCCCGCGGTCCCCGGCGACAGACCCGACCCCGACGATCACCCCGCTGCCGCGCGTCTCGATCTCGGGGGCCAGCATGTGCAGAAACCGCGCCGGGCCGGTGAAACTGTCGATCACGACGCCGTTGATCAGGGCGGGGGCCGCGTCGATCCCGTCCTGCGCGGGCATCGAGCCGACAAAGACCGCGGCATTGACGATCCGGTCGTCCAGTGCATTGAGAATTGGTTGAAAGGTCTCGGGTTGACGGGCGTCGAACAGCATCGCGCGGGCCGAAGGCGCGCCGCGGATCAAACAATCTGCGGCGGTGGCGGACATGTCATCCATATCGCGCCCGGCCAAGATCAATCCGTCACCGCGTTCGGCCAGCGCCCGCGCCAGCGCCCGCGCCATGGCGGAGGACGCGCCGATCAGAATCCAGAGTTCGGACATTCAGGCATTCCTCAGGTCAAGACGGCGGATCAGGTCGGTGGTCAGCACGCCATCGGGGTCTGCGGCGTTCACCGCTTCGGCCCATTCCGCATGGTTGGGATACATGGCGCGCACGACATTGCCTTTCGACAGGCTGTCCTTGGCCAGATAGATGCGTCCGCCCGCCGAAAGGGTATCGGTCTCAAGCGCGCCGATCAGGCGGGTGGCGCGGGCGCTGTTGGGAAAATCGACAGCCAGGGTGTATCCCTCCATCGGAAAGGACATCAGGCCCGCGTGCCCCGGCCCCATGCGTTTCAGA
Source organism: Rhodobacterales bacterium (assembly GCA_009992615.1). Classification (GTDB taxonomy): domain Bacteria; phylum Pseudomonadota; class Alphaproteobacteria; order Rhodobacterales; family Rhodobacteraceae; genus Oceaniglobus. Next base: position 6,624 of record JAACVA010000080.1, on the reverse strand, counting down.
ACCGCCAGCGGCGAGGCGAGGCCGGATTTCGCAATCCTTTCAAGCATTGCGCGCAGGGCGGGGGCCGCCGCCACGGGCACGACGCATTGAAACTGGTGAAACCCTTCTTTGCCATACAGGCGGTTCCAGTTGCGGATCCGGTCGAGGGGAAAGAAGAACTCCTGTATCGGTTTGACCACAGTGCGCCCCTTTTCGGGCACGCGCCGGTAATACGCGCCATTGAACAGCCGCACGACGTTGGGCGACAGCGCAAAGCCGGGGGCGTCGAAGGGCACGGATTTCGCACGCCCCGGTTGCGACACAAGGCCCGATCCGGTTTCCGCCTCTTCCAGAATGCCGCGGCCCAGGGTGGCGCCGGTCGCCGTCGCGTCGATCCAGCCAACGGTATAGGTGGCATCGGAGGCATCGAGATACCCCAGAAACTCGTCCCAGCCGGTGATCCGCCGTTCGGTCACGACGATCACATCGCCTTTGCATTTCAGCATCTGCACTTCGGCCGATGCGATCACCCCGGTCTGGCCCAGCCCGCCCACCGTGGCGCGAAACAGCGGATCGGCTGGGGTGATCCGCCGCGCCTGTCCATCCACACCGACAAGGGTGATTGCGCGTACATGCTGGCCGAACGACCCCGCGATATGGTGGTTCTTGCCATGCACATCATGGGCGATGGCCCCGCCCACGGTGGCAAAGCCGGTGCCGGGCATCACTGCGGGCAACCAGCCTTTGGGCGCGAAAATCCGCGCCAGTTCGCCCAGCGGCACCCCCGCCTCAACCGTCGCCACGCCTCGGCTGGCATCAAACCCGGTGATTCGGTCGAGGCGCAGCATTTGCACCGCGCGCCCGCCATGGTTCAGGCAGGCATCGCCATAGCTGCGACAGTTGCCGATGGCGGGGGCAGGTTCCTCGGCCATAAGGGCGGTCAGCGATGACAGGCGTTCGGGGCGGGCCAGATCGCCCGTCGCGCGCAACGCACGGCCCCATCCGGCATAGTCAGCGATTTTCCAGCGCATCGGCGTCCTTTCTTGAACGGCGCTCGGCCACTGGAAACGCGATCAGCCCGAGGGCGATGGCGAACCACAGGGTGGTCAGGCGGATGATCGCAGTGGCCGGCACCGATATGGCCAGCGGAACACCCTGCAACAACAACAGCGCGATCATAGCCGTCTCTGCCCCGCCCACCCCGCCCGGCGCCCCGGTCAGCCCGCCCGCGAGGGTGGCGAAGATGAAAATCGCCACTGCCGTGGCGATTCCGATGTCATGCCCCATCCAGACCAGCAGCAAATGAAACCCCCATGCCTCGGCGGCCCAACCCAGCAGTCCCAGCGCCATGGCGGCGACTATGACCGACGGGTTGGAAAACCGTGCCAGTGCTCGGGCGGCACGGCGCAGGCGGGCGAACAGCCGGGGCAGCCGTCCGGTGGCCCTGTGCCCGGCGGTGGCCAGCCCCGCCAACAGGGCGGGCCGTGTCACGACAAAGGCCGCAGTCAGCGCCAGCAGGGTAACAGGCAATCCCCCGGCGATGCCCTTGCTCGACAGCATCAGCGCAAAGGCCAGCAGCAGCCCCATGGCCGCCAGATCCGACGCCCGGTCGATCAGGGCCAAGGGTGCCGTGCGCTCAAACCGCCAGCCCGTGGCGCGCAACAGCCATCTCATGCGCACCAACTCGCCCACCCGGCCCGGCGTGACCGACATCGCAAAGCCGCCGATGAAATGCAGGATGTTCTGGACCAATGACGTTCGCAGGCCCAGCCGCCGGGTAAAGACATGCCAACGCAGGGCGCGCAGCCCGTAATTGGCGAGACTCAGCGCCAGCAGCACCGCAATTTGCCACGTTTCGATGCGGGCGATCTGTGCCGCCATATCGCGCCAGCCGGTGCCGGAAATCAGCCCGATCAGCCCCACCACCAGCAACACACCAAAGCCCGCGAAGATCATTCGATCGCGGGTCAGCCTGGCGCGGGGCGCGGTTTGGATCGGGGCCAGTGTCATTGCCCGCCGATTAGCAACAGAATGGGGCAATTCTGTGGTGTTGTTTCTGCTCTGGCGACCAAATTTGTGAAACGCCGGGCGCAAACGATACGTCTGCTGGCGTTCGCTGTGGGTGTCGTTTTGGCAAAGGGCGCCACAGGGGCGCCGTTGCCGTCCTCAACCACTCAGACGATGGTGGCCTGTGTGGCGGCGCGCAATTCATCTTCGGTCACGCCCTCGGCACATTCGATGATCTTCAGCCCGCCCGGCACCACGTCCAGCACGCCCATGTTGGTGATGATCCGGTCCACAACGCCCTTGCCGGTCAGCGGCAGGGTGCATTCCTTCAGCACCTTGGACTCACCGTGTTTCGACGTGTGGTCCATCACCACGATCACCCGGCCCACACCCGCGACCAGATCCATCGCGCCGCCCATCCCCTTGACCAGCTTGCCGGGAATCATCCAGTTTGCCAGATCGCCATTTTCGGCTACCTCCATCGCGCCCAGAATTGCCGCGGCAATCTTGCCGCCGCGGATCATGCCGAAACTGGTGGCCGAATCGAAATAGGCGGTGCGCGGCAGTTCGGTGATCGTTTGCTTGCCCGCGTTGATCAGATCCGAGTCTTCCTCGCCCTCAAAGGGGAACGGACCCATGCCCAACATGCCGTTTTCCGATTGCAAGGTGATGTCCTTGTCACCGACATAATTGGCCACCAGGGTCGGGATGCCGATGCCAAGGTTGACATACATCCCGTCTTGCAGCTCTTGCGCGGCCCTTGCGGCCATCTGATTGCGATCCCAGGCCATCAGGCAGACTCCTTATTGCGCGTGGTGCGCTGTTCGATGCGCTTTTCATGCGCCCCTTGGATCAGGCGATGCACATAGATGCCGGGCAGGTGGATCATGTCGGGGTCAAGGCTGCCCACCGGCACGATTTCCTCAACCTCGACAACACAGACCTTGCCGCACATGGCGGCGGGCGGGTTGAAATTGCGCGCGGTCTTGCGGAACACAAGGTTGCCGGTCACGTCAGCCTTCCACGCCTTGACGATGGACAGGTCGGCGACAATTCCGCGTTCCAGGATGTAATCCTGACCTTCGAAATTCTTCACCTCCTTGCCCTCGGCAATCACGGTGCCCACACCCGTTTTGGTATAGAACCCCGGAATGCCGCAGCCCCCGGCGCGCATCCGTTCGGCCAGGGTGCCTTGGGGGTTAAACTCCAGCTCCAGTTCGCCCGACAGATACTGCCGCATGAATTCGGCGTTTTCGCCCACATAGGACGAGATCATCTTTTTCACCTGCCGCGTCTGCAACAGGATGCCGATGCCGAAATCATCGACCCCGGCGTTGTTGGATGCAAAGGTCAGATCCTTCGTGCCCGCCTCTTTGATGGCTTGCAGCAACAGTTCCGGGATGCCGCACAACCCAAATCCGCCCGCCGCGATGAACATGCCGTCGAACAACAGGCCATCCAGTGCCTCTGTCGCCGAATCATAGACCTTTTTCATCGGTTGATCCCCGCAGTTTCAGTTCATTCCGTATTGGTCTGCGCGGCCGTTGCTGTCAACGCGGGCCGCCGATCATTCAAACACCTCGCCCTCGTCATCGTCGCTGCTGGCCGGTTTTGTGGGCTTTTTCGGCGCGGTCTTCTTGGCCGCCGGTTTTTTGGTGGCGGTTTTTGGCGCTGTGGTTTTTTTTGCTGCGGGCGTCTTTGCCCCCGCCTTTGCCCCCGCCTTTGCCCCGGCCTTTGCAGGCGTCTTTTTCGGTGCCGCCTTGCGCTTGGCGCCTGATTTTGGCGCCTTTTCGACGATCAGCGCCAGCGCCTCGTCCATCGTCACCTGTGCCACATCGCTGTCCTTGGGCAGGGTGGCGTTGACCTTGCCCCATTTGACATAGGCGCCGTACTTGCCTTCCATGATGTCGATCGGCCCGCCTTCGGTTGGGTGTTCGCCAAGCGCGCGCAGGGTTTTTGCGCCCCGCGCCCCGCCGCGCGATGCCACTTTTTCGGCCAGAAGTTGCACCGCGCGGTTCATGCCGACGGTAAACACTTCGTCTATACCCTCGAGATTGGCGTTCGTGCCGCCCCGGTCGCTGGTCGATTCGGCATGTTTGATATAGGGGCCATAGCGCCCGATATTTGCCCAGACCATCACCCCGTCCTCGGGATGCGGCCCAATGGCGCGGGGCAGCGACAACAGTTTCACCGCCTGTGGCAAATCCACCTCTTCGGGCGGCCATTCCTTCGGGATGCTCTGGCGCGGCGGCTTCTTGGTGTCCTCGGTCACCTCGCCGCGTTGCACATAGGGGCCGAACCGGCCCTTGAACGCATAGATCCGCGCGCCCGCATCTTCGCCCAGAACCTTGCCGTCAGGCGGAATGCCACCGGTGTCATCGCCATCTTCCGACGGGGGACCGAAGGCGCGGGTATAGCGGCACTCGGGATAGTTGGAACAGCCGATGAACGCGCCGCCCGACCGCGCCGTGCGCATCGACAGCCGCCCCTCGCCGCAATGCGGGCAAAGCCGTGGGTCGCTGCCGTCTTCCTTGGCCGGAAACAGGTGCGGTTCCAGCACCTCGTTGATCTTGTCCAGCACCTCGCCGATCCGCAGATCGGCGGTTTCGGCGATGGCGGCCGAAAAATCGCGCCAGAACCGCGCCAGCACGTCCTTATAATTCCGCTCGCCCGCTGACACATCGTCAAGTTGTGCCTCGAGATCGGCGGTGAAATCGTATTCGATGTACTTTTGAAAGTAGTTCGACAGGAACGCTGTCACCAGACGCCCCTTGTCTTCGGGGATCAGGCGGTTGCCTTCTTTGCGAACATATTCGCGGTCCTGGATCGTGGTGACGATGCTGGCATAGGTCGAGGGGCGGCCGATGCCCAGCTCTTCCATCCGCTTGACCAGCGTCGCCTCGGTATAGCGCGGCGGCGGCTGGGTGAAATGCTGTTCCGGCGTCACGCTGTCTTTCTTGGCGGCCTCGCCCTGCATGATCTGTGGCAGGCGCTTGTCGTCGTCATCGACGCTGTCGTCGCGCCCTTCCTCATAGACCCGCATGAACCCGTCAAACAGCATCACCTGACCCGTCGCGCGCAGTTCTACCTGACTGTCGTTGCTGGCGATGTCCACGGTGGTGCGTTCCAGGCGGGCGGCCTCCATCTGGCTGGCCAGGGTGCGTTTCCAGATCAGATCATACAGCTTGCGCTGATCGTTGTCGGTGATCCGCAGCGCGGCGGCATCCTGGGTCATGTCGGTGGGGCGGATGCATTCGTGGGCCTCTTGCGCGTTCTTCGCCTTGTTTTTGTAAATGCGCGGGGCGTCGGGCACATAGTTTGCACCATAGCGGTCCTTGATCGCAGCGCGGGCTGCCGTCACCGCCTCGGGCGCCATGTCAATGCCGTCGGTCCGCATATAGGTGATGTGCCCGGCCTCGTACAGGCGCTGCGCCGTGCTCATCGTCTGACGGGCGCCCATGCCGAACTTGCGGCTGGCCTCTTGCTGCAACGTCGAGGTCATGAAGGGCGGGCTGGGGTTGCGGCTGGCCGGCTTTGCCTCGACCGACGCGACATGCAGATCGCGCGATGTCACCGCCTGCACCGCCAGATCGGCGGCCGCCTGGGTCTCGATGCTGAACTTGTCCAGTTTTCGGCCACCCAGGACGGTCAACCGCGCCTCGTAACCCTGGCCGCGCGGGGTTTGCAGCTGGGCCTTGACCGTCCAGTATTCGCGGGCGCGAAACGCTTCGATCTCCATCTCGCGCTCGACGATCAGGCGCAGGCACACCGATTGCACCCGACCCGCCGATTTCGCACCGGGCAACTTGCGCCACAGCACCGGCGACAGGTTGAACCCAACCAGATAATCCAGCGCCCGGCGCGCCAGATAGGCATCGACGAGGGGGCCATCCACCTGGCGCGGATGCTTCATCGCCTCGGTCACGGCGGATTTGGTGATTGCGTTGAATACAACACGGCTGACCGGCGTGTCTTTCCTGATCGACTTGCGGTTGCGCAGGGTCTGCTCAAGGTGCCAACTGATCGCCTCGCCTTCGCGATCGGGGTCGGTGGCGAGGATCAGCACATTGTCCTGTGCCAACGCATCGGCAATGGCCTTGACATGCTTCTTGCTGTCGCTGGCGATCTCCCACAGCATCTCGAAATCGTTCTCGGGGTCCACCGATCCGTTCTTTGGTGGCAGGTCGCGGACATGGCCGTAAGACGCCAGAACGGTGAAGCCCGGCCCGAGATATTTGTTGATTGTCTTTGCCTTGGCAGGGGATTCAACGACGACAACGGGCATGCACTTCCTTCCGACTCGGGCCAGTTCGGCACCGTCGCTAGATGTGGGTGTGCAGCCGGGCTTGTCAATCGCAGGGGTGAAACGACGCTCGGTTCAGGCGCGTTGGGCCGTCGCCCCGCCCCCCACGCGACAGAGCCGGGCATCAGAGACGGGTGATCAGGCCGCCGGGTTGACGGGCGATGCGCCCGTCCAGTTCCAGGCTGACAAGCTGCGGTGCGATATCACCCACTGACATGGCAAGGTCACGGATCAACTGATCCTCGGCCAAAGGGCTGGGCCCCAGCCGGTCGAGAATTTTCTGGTGCAGGGCGTTCATGTCGCGCAGCGTTTGCCGCGGCCGGGGCGCCTCGGCC
>JAACVA010000179.1 GCA_009992615.1 Rhodobacterales bacterium | reverse complement strand
CGGTCGGCGGCGAGCGCCGTGCCGATGCTGGCGGTCAGCGTATCGAAGGCGGCGTCACGGCCGGTGCCCTGCACGACCGCCTCGATCTCGGCCCGATGCTTATAGTGGTAGGCCAGCGGCGACAGCGTCACCTCCGGCTCCCCCGGCTCGCCGTCGCGCAGGATCAGCAGGCCTGCCGCCGGCACGCGCTCGGGCAGCACCTCGCCGCGAAGCGCGGTGGCGGGCAGCGCCGAGAGCCGCGCGTGCAGCGCGGTGAGGATGGTTTCGCGTATGGTGGGCATTGGGTACTAGTCCTTGCAACGATGTCAGAATTCTCGCCGTACTGGGCCAGTCAACTTTCATTTCGAAAAAGCCATCTTCTAAGGTCGGAACGGTAACGGTTCCCGCAGCGACCCCCACAAAGCCGAATGGTGCAACTCTGCGTGGCACCGCGTTCCAGACAGGTACGGAAAGAAAACGGCAGGGCATACTTGCCCGTCATGGTGGCAAAACGTTGGTCGCGAACAGATTTCCGGACTCTGCTGAAGATACAAAGCTGCTTCGGAGCTTCGTGACACCCGGCTTCGGTGGTGCTCCGAAAAAAGTTGAATTTTAACCGGAGGCCGATACACCTGAAACCAGCTGCTTCAGACTTATGAATGACCCGAAGGGGTCCAATTCTCGAAAGGTATCTTCAGATGATCCATCGGCTACGCCCGCTTGCAGTCATCCTCATCTCAACGGGATTGTTTTGCGGGAGCGGAGCGGGAGCCCAGAGCCTCTTTGATCAACTGAAGGAAATCGGGCGTCAGATCGGCGCGCCGCCGCAGGGCAGCACGGCGCCGCGGCAGACCGGCTCAGCCGGAGAGTCCGGTGCGGCCCGCGCGGCCAGCCCCGAGGTTCGCGCGGCCATGGACTTGCAAGCTGACCTGAATCGGCTTGGGTTCGATGCCGGTCCAGTGGATGGTCGTCCAGGGGCACGCACGCGCAACGCCGTTACGGCCTATCAGACCAGCCGAGGCTTTGCGCCCACCGGAAATCTGACCCCGCTCCAACGCGCTGCACTGGACACGGAAGCGGCACGCGTCGGCGGCAGCGCAGATGAACAGCGCCGGACACAGGCGTTCGAACTGCAAAGCTACCTGTCCGCTCTGGGATATGACGTGGGAACGCCTGACGGCGCCTGGGGGCCGCGCAGTCAGGCCGCACTGGACGCGTTTCGCCAACGCAGGGGTATGGCACGGGTCGGTTCCGGGCCCGTGGAGTCGGATCGGCAATCGCTTTTTGCGCTTGCCCATGCCGGGCCAGCCCAAGTGGCAGGGGCCCAAGTCGCGCCCCCGGTGGCGCTGAACGGCCAACCCAGTTTCGACTGTGCCCGCGCTGGAAACGCAACCGAGCGCGCCATATGCGCCGATGCCGGGCTGGCAGCATTGGATCGGGACCTTGACGCGACATGGACCGCAGCCTTTGCCGCAACCACCGGTGCGTCCGACTTGCGTGTGCAGCAGTCGGAATGGCTGGCGACGCGCAACGCCTGCGGCGCGGACACGGGCTGTATCGCAGACCGGATGCGATCGCGGATCGCGACGCTTCAAGCTGTCGCTTCGGGGCAGGTCGTGACCGGCGCCCCGTTCACGCCGGTGTCCGAAGCTGCGACAGTCGCGCAAACCGCCCCACAGCCCGCTTCCAGCGGGGTCACGAGCATTGACGGCCTTGCGGCGTTCAACGGGCGTATCGTGTGGCCAGCCCAGTACCTTACCGACGTGACCGGGTTCGACTTGTCCGCGCAACGTGAACGCCTTGGACGCCGACTGTTTTTTTCAGGGCTGACGGCCGGTGCGGACGATCTTGCGACAGCGCTCGCAGCTCCGGAAAGCCTGGGGTTGCTAATGGCGCCATCGACCATTCTGCCCGAAGAAACACTCGCACGGGTCCGCGACGATGCACTGGACATTATCGACGCGGATGCAAGTGTCAGATCGACGTGCACGGATAGGAGCCAGGGCTCCTACTACTGGATCAGTTGCGTTTCCAATTTTGCCTCCGCTTTTGAACAGCGGCGGATCAATGACCGGGTCCTGCAGGAAATCGTCGCGATCATTCCGCGGCAGACGCTTGAAGTTCCCACGCCGGTACACGTGTTTTGTCCGATCGAGGCGATCGACCGGGCGTATGATTTCACCACCAACGAGGTAAACTGGCGCAAACTGCTGCCCGACGGGCATTGCAGTGTAGTGACGTCGCAACTGACCGGGGTGTTCCCCAGCACGTGGCGTGTCGATGCCGCGTTCGATATGGACACGGGAGTTCCGGCAACGACACCGATGGATATCGCGCAAGCTGAACGCTTAACCCAGTTGACCGCGCCCACAAGCATCACGCGCCGCGACGGTCAGCCCCTGATGGTCACCTTTCCGGCGCGCATCTTCTTGTCTCGGATCGCAACTTCGACAACGGGTTTCAGCCCCATGTCGATCCGCGTCGTGCGGGAGGGACCTGTCGATCTTCGCTGGTCCGGTGCACCAGACGACGTGCTCATGGCCTTCGACGCGCCTGACCCGTCAGACCGTCCGACGTCTGCAATCGATCTGGCCGATCACGGGGCCGTCACCGGCCTGATGGCAAGTGCGCTGCCGTTCGACCCCGAGAATGGCGCTGATGTGGTGCGCGCGGTGCTTGATGGGCAGTCTGACCCCGACGCGCCGTTGGTGCGGCTCAACGGATACCTTCAGCCTGTCGGGACAGATCGTAACGGACCGATGCGGATCGTGGTCGGCAACCTGCGGGACCATCCAATCACCGAAGGGCTGGCGAACATGATCCAGACCCCGGGCGACATGATCGCGTGGAACCAGGTCAACGGGCGCAACGGCGCAGTCGAGGTCATCTCCGTGTTCACACGCGTGCGCGGTGCACTAATCACCGACGTGGTCCCGAATGCCACGGAAACCACCTTGACGGACATTTCCCTTGTCGCGCGGATGGAAGCACATGCCGTCTTGGGGAAGGGTGCGTTCGGGCCGACCCTCGTGACCCTTTTGCGCCCGCTGCATTTCGAGGGTCAGGTCAGAACGCCGCAGGGCGAACCACGCGAGGTGATCCAAATCCCGTTGATCGATCAGCCCGCGCCCGACGTCACACGCGTGTTCCGGCCATCCGTGCACTGGCTGGTGGCCGAGGCCGCGCGTTTGTCGGGACGCGACCCCGCCGGGATTTTCGAAGAATGGCTGCGTCCGTTGTATTTTCAGGACGTTTTCGCGCTTCAGGATGCGGTGGACGCCAACAGCGATCTTGCTGCTGCGGAGCTCGTACAACAGGACGGGCGGGACACCTGGATCATGGGGACCTTGCGCCTTGGGCCGTATTCGCTGGACGGGCAAACCTACCCTATCGTGTCTGTCCGGACCTTGCTGCCGACCGTAAACAAGGATGCACAGGCTATGGCCGCCTCGGTCGTACCGGTGATGCCCGTGCCTTTCGGGCTGCCGCTGTCCGAAGACCGCGCGCGGGAGATGCGGGACACGATCAAAGCTGACGTGGATTATCCGTTCCGCGCTCGCGTGACTTTTGGTGCGCCGAAAAGTCCCGGTACATTGTCCATGCCGGTTCAGGTGCATGAACTGGCGCTGCTCGGGCCCGATAACAGGCCGAACATCCCATCGCTCGGCGCTGCCTTTCTTGGTGGCAACGAGTTGGTATCGGTTGCCTTCAGACCCAGGTCCGCGCCCACCGAACCACCCCCGCCGCGAGTCGAGGACACGGTGACAACCCCGCCTGCAAGTCCGGCCCCAATGGCTTCAGGCTCGGGACCCTGGCCAGACATGTCTGGGATCGACGTGCCGCTTTCGGACATCGATCTTTTGGGTGTCCGGACCGGCCAGCCGGTGGGTGAGGCCCATGCCATCCTGATGGCGCGCGACGGGGTATTGTCGGTGCACGAAACCACCGGCCCCGATACCACTGCGCAGAACTTGCTGGATTATCAGCGCACCTATCTTCTGCGCGAAGGTCAGGAAGCCGTGACGCTTTACGCTCCAGGGCCTGATGCGCCGGTCCTTGCTGTTGTCCGTCGGCTTGTCCTGAACGACGGGGTTTTGCCCTACGACCAGATTGGCGTCGCATTGGTCGAAAAATACGGTCAACCGACCCGATTGGACTCGGTGACCGGGATCGTGGCCTGGGGTCCGCCCGATGCGCCGCTCGGGTGTTTTCCACAGGCTCGCGCGATGCGCGACATGGTCCGCTTTCGGCAAATACCGAGGCTGGGCCAAGGCGCAACAGTCGATGTGACGCAGTACGGTGCCGCGGCAGTGGGGCTGTTTCCGATGCGCCCGGACGATGCCGCTTCGGCAAGCTGTGGTGCGGTCGTCATTTACCAACCTGAAACACTCGACATGTTCGACAAGTCGGGGTTCCGGGTGGTCTTGTTCGACAATGTTGCTTTGGCATCTGTGGTGGCCAGCTTGCAGGCCAGCACGCCAGTGGTCGACATGGATATCGAATTTTGACCAAGCAGACATGAACAGGCCTGTGCAAACGCGCAGCGGTTTCGGAGCGTTCTGGGAGGTCGAAAATCGGACCGCATCAACGTGTGAAGTGGTTCGGCAGTGGACGCGTTTGTGCAAGGTCCAAGGCCGTCAGTGATACATATCGGTCTTCAACCAATCTTCCCCGCGACCCATTTCTCCAAGATCAGCCCCGGTAGAGCATCCTGCGCCTGCGCGGAATCTCGGTCAAGGTCCAGCCGCTTCGGCAGCCGGACCTGCGGCACGAGCAGGAAGATGGGCACGGTAGTGCGCCCGCGACCGGTCTTTGCGCGCGAGGCCACGCCAAGCCCGCGAGTGTTCAGACGTCCCTCCGCTACGAGAAGGCTAGGCCCGCGGCGGCGGTAGACGAAGCGCAGCCGCAACCCACGGCGCTGTTCCCATTCGCCGGGGGTAAGGCGGCGATCGCGGGGACCGCGTCCGGTGGCGTCCGTGGGGATCGCCAGCCAGAACCCGTCGCGCGAGCGGATTAGCGGGCCGGCGTCATGGGCGCCGATAATTGCGGGCGCGTTGGACCAGACGAAGGCGGCGGCGTTGAGGCTGGGTTTGCCTGCCGGGTACTGCGCCGACCGGATGGTGTTCGCGAGCCGCCGGCCAAGCCCCGAGCCGGTGATCTGGGCGCGCCAGCCGGTCTTGAGGTTGGTTCCGGCTTCGCGGGTGGCGGCGGTCACCGCGCGTTCGCCCGCCGCCACCTCGGCCGCCGTCATCGCGACGATGTCGAGCTTCAGCTTCATCGCGGTCACGCTGGCCTCAGATCGACGGTCCAGACCAGACGCTCGCGGTCGCGGACGGGCTCGCCCTGGATGAGGAAGGCGTCGCCGTCGATCTCGATGCGGTCGCCGGGACGCGGGTTCGCAACCTCCGCCACGCGCAGGTCGATCCGGGTGGTCTCGGACCAGAGCCGCGCGTCGCCGAAATCGCTGATCGCGTCGGCACGCCGGGCGACGATGCGCACCAGCACGGGCGCGCCGCCGTCGGAGATGAAGACCGCGTCCCGGCCGATGTTCGGATCGGCGAAGAGCGCGCCAACGGCGGCGGCGAAGGCGCTCATCAGAAGTATCCGTCTTGATCAAGGGTTGATTTCGGCCCATTTCCGGTCGCCGCGGATCAGGGCGTTGGCGATGGTCAGCAGCTTGCGCATGACGGCGGTGATCGCGACCTTCGCGGGCTTTCCGGCCTCGCAGAGCGTCTTGTAGGTTTGGCCGAGCTGGCGGTTGAAGCGTGTGGCGACGAGTGCGGGCATGTAGAGCTTGGTGCGCAGAGCAGCGCGTCCGCCGCCGATCTTCGCCTTGCCCTTCCACATTCCGGACTGGCGCGTGATCGGCGCGAGCCCGGCGAGACTGGCGGCCTCCTTGCCGCTCATCGTGCCCAGTTCCGGCATGTCCACGATGAGCGCGATGGCGGCAATCGGACCGATGCCCGGAATGGACAGCAGGATGTCGAGGCGCCGGGCCAAGGCAGGATCGGCCATGACGAGGCGGCGCAGTTCAGCATCTATCTGCGCGATCTGGGTGTCGACCTGTCGCTGCCGCGCCCGAAGCTGGGCCAGGACAACCTTGTTGCGGGCCGCCTGAATGCGGTTGCGGCAGGCGGTGCGATCCTTGATCAAGCCGACCCGGGCCACGTGCAATTCCTTGATCTCGTTCATGCTCGGGGTCGGCGCGGGCGTGGCGTCGAGATCGAGGACGGACCCCATGCGGGCCAGGAGCGCCGCGTCCACCCGGTCGGTCTTGGCGTCCCGTCCGGTAGCCTGCGCAAACCGTCGGGCACGCCGCGGGTTGACCTTGACCAGTCCGTGTCCCGCGGACCCGAGCTTCTGTTCGAGGTCGCGATGATAGCGCCCTGTCGCCTCGTACACGATACGAACGGGCTGGGCGCCGAGCCAGCGGCACAGGGCCCGTAGCCCCGTCGCGTCATTTGCGAACTGGCTGTGCTTTCCGTCCGACAGGCGATGCGCGTCGACAGTATCTTTGGAAACATCGATTCCGATGGTATCATTCATTGTGGTTTCGCCTCCTGGCCTTGTCATGCGGGGCAAGGACTGGACGCCTTCCCCAGGTATCCGTTCAGGACACACGAAAGGGCGGGGGCGATCCCACTTCTGACCGGTTCTTGAAACCCGCCGCGTTTCGACCCGTCCCCCGCCGCTGCCCGGCATGTATGAGGTGCCGGGCAGCGGCTCCCGTATCGCACGGGAGCCGGGAACTTTCTTAAGACAACGTCGCGTTCAGCCGCACCCGGCCGATGGTGTCACCCGCGCCGCTCGCCACCGCCTCGACGGCCGCGCCGATCAGGGTGTTGTCGGTCGCGACCGTGGTGCAGCGCTTGTTGGTGTCGTCCCAATAGACCTTCGC
>JAACVA010000079.1:19471-29009 GCA_009992615.1 Rhodobacterales bacterium | reverse complement strand
CGCGCCGCCGACCTGGTCAACACTGCCACCGAATCGCAACTGGCTGACATCCTGTTTCATTATGGCGAGGAACGCGCGGCGCGTCGCATTGCCCGCGCGATCGTGAAAATCCGTACCGAGGGCGCGATCGAAACCACCCGCCATCTGGCCCGCATCGTCGAGGGCTGTCTGCCCCGCGCCAAACCGGGGCAAAGCCACCCGGCGACGCGCAGTTTTCAGGCGATCCGAATCGCCGTGAACGATGAATTCGGCCAGCTCGTGGCGGGGCTGGAGGCCGCCGAGCGGGCGTTGAGACCCGGCGGCCAAATGGCCGTGGTCAGCTTTCACTCGCTGGAAGACCGGGTGGTGAAACGGTTCCTGACACTGCGCAGCGGCGGTGGTGGCAATTCCAACCGATATGCCCCGCAAGCCGTCACCGAAGCGCCGAGGTTCGACCGGTTGTCCAAGGGCATCGGCCCGGATGCCGAAGAACTGGCCGAAAACCCGCGTGCGCGTTCGGCCCGGTTGCGGGTCGCCCGGCGCACCGAAGCCCCGGCGGGTGCCGTCGACCGCGCCGCGCTGGGCCTGCCGAACTATGACCATTGGGGGGAAATCCGACAATGAAAAGCGTGCTTTACGTCCTGTCTGCCTTTGCGGTGATGGGCCTGGCATTCTGGGCCTATCACGAGAATTATCAAACCCAGCAGGCGCTGAAGGATGTTGAACAATTGCAGCGCGAGATCGGCGCGCGGCGCGAATCTCTGGCGGTGCTGCGGGCGGAATGGGCCTATCTCAACCGGCCTGAGCGGCTGAACGACCTTGTGAACATGAATTTCGAACGTCTGGGTCTGCTGCCGCTGACCCCCGAACAGTTCGGGCGGGTCGAACAGCTGTCCTATCCCGTCACCCATGACATCATTCCGGGCCTCGGTTCGGACTTCGACATCGACAATTCCGTCAGCGTGCAGGGAGACCAGCCATGATTCGCGCCCCCCTTCGGCCTTTGGCGCGTATTCTTCGGGCGCGCGAGGCAGGTGAAAACCCCGACGCCATCGAAGCCGAAAACCTGCGCCTGCGCCATGAAAACATGCGCGATGCGTCCCGCCTTCAGGCCGAGGGGCGGCTGTTGGTGCTGTCGGTGTTCTTCTTTTGCGCCTTTGCTCTGGTGGGCGCGCGCATGGGCCTTTTGGCCGCGTCCGAGGCGGAAGAACCCCGCGCCCAGGCCAGCGGCGCCGCCATCGTCGCCCAGCGGGCCGATATCACCGACCGCAACGGTCGGATACTGGCCACCAACATGTACACCTATTCGCTTTATGCCCAGGTGCCGGACATGGTGGACAAACCCAAGGCGGCCCGCGAACTGGCCCTGATTTTCCCGGATTTGAATGAACAAAAGCTGCTTGAAGATTTCACGGGAAAGCGCAAATTCCTGTGGATTCGCAGGGTCTTGAGCCCTGAGCAAAAGCAGGCGGTACATGACATCGGCGATCCCGGCCTGCTGTTTGGCCCGCGCGAGATGCGGCTGTATCCCAACGGCAAACTGGCGGCGCATATTCTGGGCGGTGCCACGTTCGGGCGCGAAGGCGTGCATTCGGCCGAGGTGATCGGCGTGGCGGGGGTGGAAAAAGCGTTTGACGATTTTCTGCGTGATCCGGCCAATGGCGGCAAGCCGTTGCAGTTGTCGATTGACCTGACGGTGCAATCGGCCCTGCGGCAGGTGTTGTATGGTGGCATGAAGTTGATGAATGCAAAAGGTGCGGCGGCGGTTTTGATGAACATCCACACCGGCGAAATCATCTCGATGGTGTCGCTGCCCGATTTTGACCCGAACGACCGACCCACCCCGGCGCTGACCGGTGATCCCGCCGACAGCCCGCTGTTCAATCGCGCTGTGCAGGGGGTGTACGAGCTGGGCTCGACCTTCAAGATATTCGCCATCGCCCAATCAATGGAGCTGGGCCTGAACGGGCCTGATACGATGGTCGATGCCAATGCACCGATGAAATGGGGCAAGTTCACGATTCGCGAATTCGAGAACAAGAATTACGGCCCGAAACTGTCGGTGACCGATGTGATCGTGAAATCCAGCAACGTCGGTACGGCCCGCATTGCGATGGAAATCGGCGCCCAGCGACAAAAGGAATTCCTGCGCACCCTTGGTTTTCTTGAGGCAACGCCAGTTGAAATGGTCGAAGCGCCGGGTGCCAGGCCGATCTTTCCGTCCAACTGGAGCGAGATCACCACGATCACCGCCTCTTATGGCCATGGCATCGCCGCCTCGCCGCTGCACCTTGCGGCGGGTTATTCTTCACTGTTGAACGGCGGAACCCTGGTCACGCCGACGCTGTTGAAGCGGGAAAATGTGGCGCCCGGTCCGCGTATCGTCAGCAAACAGGTCTCGGCCGCTGCGCGCGACATGCTGCGCCAGGTGGTGGTGCGGGGCACCGCCAGCTTTGGCGCGGTGCCGGGGTATGAGGTGGGCGGCAAGACCGGCACTGCGAACAAGCCAAAGCCGAACGGCGGCTATTACGACAACAAGAACATCAACACCTTCGCAGCCGTTTTTCCGACCTCGGAACCGGAATACACCCTGATCGTGACAATGGACGAGGCATCGGACAATTCCTCAAGCAAACCGCGCCGCACGGCCGGTTGGACGGCCGTTCCAGTAGCCGCCGAGGTGATCCGCCGCACCGCCCCGCTGTTGGGGTTGAGACCGATCATTGAAAAGGTCGGCCTTCCCGAGGTAACACTCACCTCGAACTGAGGCAGGGGCGAACATGGGCAAAACGGCATCGCTGGCGGATCTGGGTCTGACAGCGCAACTGGGGCGCGAAGCGGCGGTTACCGGCCTGGCGGTTGACAGCCGGGTGGTGCGCGACGGCGCACTTTTCGCGGCACTGCCCGGAACGCGGATGCATGGTGGCGAATTTATCCAATACGCCCTCAGGATGGGCGCCAGCGCCATTCTGACCGACCGCGAGGGGGCACGCATTGCCGCCGTCGAACTGGCCGCCTCCGACGCTGCGCTGGTGCTGGCCGAGGATCCGCGCCAAACGCTGGCCTATGCCGCCGCGCTGTGGTTCGAACATCAGCCCGGGGTGATCGTCGCCACCACAGGCACCAATGGCAAAACCTCGGTGGCCACGTTCACCCGACAGATCTGGGCCGCGCTGGGCCACGCCGCGGTAAACCTGGGCACCACCGGGGTGGAAGGGGCCGTTGAGGCGCCGCTGAAACACACCACGCCTGAACCGATTACCCTGCACGCCCTGCTGGCCCGTCTGGCCGAAGCCGGCGTGACCCACGCCGCGATGGAGGCATCGTCGCACGGTCTGGCCCAGCGGCGGCTGGACGGGGTGCGCCTGACGGCGGCGGCCTTTACCAACTTCACCCAGGATCATCTGGATTACCACGCCACCTTCGACGATTATTTCGCCGCCAAGGCCGCTCTGTTCGGCCGGGTGCTGCCCGAAGATGCCATCGCCGTGATCAACATCGACGATCCGCGCGGCCCCGCCATGGCCGCGATTGCCGAGGCGCGGGGCCAGGATGTGTTGCGCGTCGGGCGGTCGGGCGATGCCGCACTGCGGATTCTGGACCAGCGGTTCGATACCACGGGTCAGATGTTGCGGTTTTCATTCAACGGTCAGGTGCGGCAGGTGCGGCTGAACCTGATCGGCGGCTTTCAGGCGGAAAACGTGCTGGCGGCGGCGGGTCTGGCCATTGCCTGCGGTGACGATGCGGCGCGGGTGTTCGCCACGCTGCCGCATCTGGTGACGGTGCCGGGCCGGATGCAACTGGCCGCGACGCGCGACAACGGCGCGGCGGTGTTCGTTGATTACGCCCACACCCCCGATGCGCTGGCCACGGCGCTGAGCAATCTGCGCCCGCATGTGATGGGCCGTCTGGTGGTGGTTTACGGTGCCGGGGGTGATCGCGACAGGGGTAAGCGTCCGCTGATGGGCGCAGCAGCGGCGGAAAACGCAGATGTTCGAATAGTGACAGACGACAACCCCAGATCAGAGGATCCGGCGATGATAAGGTTGGAAATCCTCAAGTCCGATTCCGAGGCAACCGAATGTGGTGACCGGGCCGAGGCAATATTGCGGGGTGTCGATGCCCTGGAACCGGGCGATGCCCTGCTGATCGCCGGCAAAGGCCATGAAAAGGGCCAGACCATCGGCGATGCGGTCTATCCGTTCGATGATGTGGAACAGGCAAGCGTTGCCGTTGCCGCACTCGACGGGCGGGTCGCATGAGCGCCCCGGTGCTGTGGACATCGGCCATGGCGGTCGAGGCGACATGGGGCCTGTCGCTGACCCGCTGGTCGGCCACGGGCGTGTCGATCGACACCCGTACCCTGCAAAAGGGCGATCTGTTCGTGGCGCTGAAGGATCTGCGCGACGGGCACGAGTATGTGTCACAGGCGCTGGCCAAGGGTGCCGCCGCCTGCCTTGTGTCGCGCGTCCCCGAGGATGTGGATGAAACCGCGCCGTTGCTGGTGGTCGACGATGTGCTGACCGCCCTCGTCGCGATGGGCCGCTATGCCCGTGCGCACACCCGCGCCAAAGTGATTGCCGTGACCGGATCGGTGGGCAAGACATCGGCCAAGGAAATGCTGCGCACAGTGCTGTCGGGGCAGGGAACCTGCCATGCCGCCGAGGCCAGTTACAACAACCACTGGGGCGTGCCGCTGACCCTGGCGCGGATGCCGGCGGATGTGGATTTCGCGGTGATCGAAATCGGCATGAACCACCCCGGCGAAATCGAACCTCTGGCGCGCATGGCTGCGCCTGATGTCGCCATCATCACCACCGTCGCCGCCGCACACCTTGAGGCGTTCGAGAACATCGACGGGATCGCACGGGAAAAGGCCAGTATCTTCAAGGGGCTGGTGTCGGGGGGCATTGCGGTGCTGAACACCGATCTGGCGACATCGCAGATCCTGATCGACGGGGCTGCGGCTGTTGGCGTGCGCATCGTTGGGTTCGGGCGGGCCGAGACCGCCGATTGGCGGCTGAGCGACGTGGCGGTGGGCGATGCGGCAACCGTGGTGCAGGCCCGCCACGGCGCCCAGCCGCTGTTGTTCAAGGTCGCCAGCCAGGGCAGCCACTTCGCCATGAACGCCCTCGCGGTCATCGCAGCGGCCGAGGCGGTGGGGTGTGACCCGGCGCTCCTGGCCTGTGACATTGCCCGCTGGGTGCCCCCCCCGGGCCGCGGCACCCGCGAGCGGATTCAGCTTGATTCGCTGGACGCCGCCCTGTCGATCGAACTGATCGACGATGCGTTCAATGCCAACCCCGCCTCGATGGCCGCCGCGCTTGAGGTGCTGGCCGCCAGCCAGCCCACCCAGGGTGTCGGGCGCATCGCCAAAGGGCGGCGCATCGCGGTCTTGGGTGACATGCTGGAACTGGGCGCGGATGAGGCCGCGCTGCACCGCGCCATCGCCGATCTGCCCGCGTTGCACAGCGCCGACGTCATCCACTGTGTCGGCCCCCGGATGCGGGCGCTGTACGACATCCTGCCAGAAGAAAAACGCGGCCACTGGACACCCGAGGCGGCGGCGCTGGTGCCAAAAGTGCACACTCTGGTAGATGCCGGCGACATCGTTCTGGTCAAGGGCAGCAAGGGCATCAAGCTGAGCGCAGTGGTTGACGCGATCCGCAAATTGGGCCATCGCGCCGCAACGCCGGGCGATGCCCCGGCACGGGAAGGTGCGACGCGCACCAACAAAGGGGCCGTCTAGTGCTGTATTGGTTGACCGAACTTTCGGACGGTGGTGATGTCTTCAACCTGTTCCGCTATATCACCTTCCGCGCCGGGGCTGCATTCTTTACCGCGCTTGTGTTCGGCTTTATCTTCGGCCGCCCGTTGATCAACTTTCTGCGCCGCCATCAGCGCAACGGCCAACCTATCCGCGAAGATGGCCCGCAAAGCCACATTCTGACCAAGGCGGGAACCCCCACCATGGGCGGCCTTCTGATACTGTCGGCGCTGACATTGTCGACGCTGCTTTGGGCGCGGCTGGACAACCCCTATGTCTGGATGGTGCTTCTGGTTACAGTCGGGTTCGGCCTGATCGGGTTTGCCGACGATTATGCGAAGGTGACCAAAAACACCAACGCGGGTTTGTCGGGCAAGTCGCGCCTTGCCATCGGGTTTGCCATCGCCGCGGTCGCCGCGGTCTGGGCGGCCTGGCATCACCCGCCCGACCTCAGCTATAATCTCGCCTTTCCTGTGTTCAAGAACGTGCTGCTGCACTTGGGCTGGTTTTTCATTCCCTTTGCGATGTTCGTGATTGTCGGCGCCGCCAACGCGGTGAACCTGACCGATGGTCTGGACGGGCTGGCGATCATGCCGGTGATGATTGCGGCCGGAACGCTGGGGGTGATCGCCTATGCCGTGGGGCGGGTCGATTTCACCGATTATCTCGAGGTGCATTATGTGCCGGGCACGGGTGAGCTGCTGATCTTCACCGCCGGGCTGATCGGCGGGGGCCTCGGATTCTTGTGGTACAATGCGCCGCCCGCCGCCGTGTTCATGGGCGACACCGGGTCGCTGGCCCTCGGCGGTGCGCTGGGCGCCATTGCCGTGGCGATAAAACATGAACTGGTTCTGGGCATTGTCGGCGGGCTGTTCGTGGTCGAAGCGATGAGCGTGATCATCCAGGTGTTGTATTTCAAACGCACGGGCAGGCGGGTGTTCCTGATGGCCCCGATCCACCACCACTTTGAGAAACGCGGCTGGGCCGAACCGCAGATCGTGATCCGGTTCTGGATCATCTCGCTGATCCTGGCGCTGATCGGGCTGGCAACGCTGAAACTGCGATGAGCTTCCGGCCCCCCTTTCTGATGTCGCGCCCCTGCGCTAAACGCGGAACAAGGGCAGCAGGGGGCAGGCGATGATTCCGGTACTTGGATATGAAAATGCGCGGGTCGCCGTACTGGGCCTTGGCCGTTCGGGCCTGGCCACGGCGCGTGCGTTGCAGGCCGGGGGGGCCAAGCCCCTGTGCTGGGACGACAGCCCCGAGGCCCGCGACAAGGCCGCCGAACAGGGCCTGGCGCTGTACGATCTGACCCGCGCCGATGCTTGGGATGACGTGGCCGCCCTGATCGTGTCACCTGGCATCCCGCACCTCTACCCCGCGCCGAACAAGCTGATCGCGCGGGCGATGGAGGCGGGGGTGCCGGTCGATAACGACATCGGCCTGTTCTTCCGCAGCCTCGCCCTGAACACCTGGGACCAGCTGGAAAGCCCCCCGCGCGTCGTCGCCGTGACCGGCAGCAACGGCAAATCCACGACTTCCGCGCTGATCCACCATATCCTGACGGTCTCGGGCAAGCCCAGCCAACTGGCCGGCAACATCGGGCGCGGTGTGCTGGACATCGACCCGCCGGGCGAAGCGTCGGTGATCGTGCTGGAACTGTCCAGCTATCAAACAGATCTGGCCCGCGCCCTGACCCCCGACATTGCCGTGTTCACCAACCTGTCGCCCGATCATCTGGAC
Source organism: Rhodobacterales bacterium (assembly GCA_009992615.1). Lineage (GTDB taxonomy): Bacteria > Pseudomonadota > Alphaproteobacteria > Rhodobacterales > Rhodobacteraceae > Oceaniglobus. The sequence goes on along the minus strand of JAACVA010000079.1, from coordinate 21,520 downwards.
CGGCACGGTGGCATCGGCGGCTATTTCGCGGCCAAGCGGCGGCTGTTCGCCGAAGGCGGCCCCGACCGCGCGGTGATCGGGGTGGATGAACCCGAGGGTGTTTACCTTGCCAACCAGCTTGTCGAACATGCCAGCGATGACCGTCTGATCCGAATCTCGGTTGACCGCAAATTGACCGGCCCGGGCTGGTCCGTGCAGGCCCGCAAGGGGCACCTGTCGGAATGGCGCAAGGGGCGCCAGATGGGCACGATCGACCTGCGCGCCATCGTCGGCCTGCCGGGCAGCCACAACCACCAGAACGCCTGCGCCGCCTATGCTGTGGCGCGCACCCTGGGCCTGCCCCCCCGCACCATCGAGGACGCACTGCACAGCTTTGCCGGCCTGCCCCACCGCAGCCAGATGGTGGGCGAAAAGGCGGGGGTGCGCTTCGTCAACGACAGCAAGGCAACGAACGTGGACAGCGCCGAAAAGGCGCTGCTGGCGTTCAAATCCATCCGCTGGATCGCCGGGGGCCTGGGCAAGGATGGCGGCATCGCATCGCTTTCCCCGCACCTCGGTGAGGTGAAAAAAGCGTATCTCATCGGCCACTCGGCCCGTGATTTCGCCTTGCAACTGGGCGACACACCCCATGAAATCTGTGATACGATGGCAAATGCCGTGGCTCGCGCGGCCGCCGAGGCCGAACCGGGCGACACAGTTCTGCTGGCCCCCGCCGCCGCCAGTTTCGACCAATATCCGAATTTCGAAAAACGCGGCGAGGATTTCGTGGCCCAGGTCGCGCGTCTGCTCGACACGCGCGCCTGAGTGTCCGATTTAAGATGGAATGAATGATTTTGGGCCTCGCGATGAGCCGCTTCACGCGCTTGATGTGGGCTATCAGGATCGAGGCGTCTGCGCTCGCGATTGACTTTGCCAATACACAGTCAGACGGTGGTCACGCCCGAGCCACGCGAAGGTACGTTCGACGTTCCATCCTCTGCCCGTCAGTGGTTTGCCTGCAAACCACGAGAGGGGGCGCAGCGCCTGAAAGCTCGTGGCGGTATCGGATCGCTTGATGATTTTCAGCGTCCAGCGACCGAGGCTGACGAGGGCACCGCGCAGCTTTGGCCCGGCATAGCCCGCCCATTGGCTGGCAGGCGATTGCGCAGCAATCTGCCGACAGGTGGCGAATGTGTGGCGCATCAGAGCGGCTTCGCGACGAAGCTTCGCAAAGAGCCGAGGAGCGCTGTCACGATCCTGAATATTGGCGATCCCTCGAAGGCGCCCCTGTCCATCAAGCTCAGGCGCGCGGTGTGGGACGATAAGTTCTTGCGCCAAGTTCTCAACACCATATCAGCAACTTAGGCCAAAAGCGATTGCCCTGCCAAACCCCTTTTGCCCCGGAAATTCATGGTATTCTTCCCTTGGCCAAGACGACAACCGCTTTTCGCGTCTACTTGCGGCCATGACCGGTTTCATCGGTGACGGCGGCGCACATTTCACTCTTTTTCATTGTGGCGGGCCATTCTGGGCTGACGATTGAGCTCTTTCCAACCATCAGACAGGAGCTAAATGCCCTGCCTCAGGTATGACATCTGACCCCGCCCGGTTTTTGCCAATCAAAGTATTGGCGAGTATGAGGAGTTTTCGCATGACCGCCACGAGTGCAACTTTGGCATTCTTTCCCTGATCGCGCAGGTTATTGTAGACGCGGCTGAGTTGGGCATTGAAGCGCGTCGCTGCGAGCGTGACTCCACGCTGATCACAAGCAACCTGCCGGACCGAAACCTTTGGATCAGAACGCCTGACAGGCGCACTCCTCGACTGCCTGCCCCACCACGTCAACATCCTCGAGATGAATGACGAAAGCTACCGCCTTGGACAAAGCGAGGCGCGTCAGGCAACGCCCGAACCCAAAACCACGATCAGCACAGATTGGCCCTGACGCGCCAAAGCATCCGGGCAATCGCCAGCTCTGTGACAAGCGCGGCCGCCCGGATGCTTACGCTCGTATATACACTGATTATCGCACCCCAAGGTGGTAACATCTTGCGCTGCCCTTTGGGTCAT
>JAACVA010000079.1:18860-19428 GCA_009992615.1 Rhodobacterales bacterium | reverse complement strand
AAAGTTACTCTGTTTCAGGGCTTTGTAGACCAACACGAGAGCATTCGTCGGGGAAACAGTCCCCCGGATTGTTTTCCGATCCTCCTCACTGCCCGCAGCGGAAGTCCACCGGCCGTGTTGCAATCAGGATACGCAGGCGCTGTCTTGCGACGATCATGACGATCCTCGCAGCGCTGGCGCCACCGCTGCTGCCCGTCCCGCCGCCGCGCCACATCCGCCACCCGCGCGCCCTACTGGAAGCTCTCGGCCACGATCCGGGCATTCACCTCTCCTGGCCAACGCCGATAGCCACGTGTCGGCTCCGCGACCTCGATGCTGCCATCACACCCATCCCCGTTATCCGCCAGCGTCATAGCTTCCTGAATGCTCAAAACCAGACAGGTCGCCCGGCCAGCCTCGGAAAACCGCCTTAATCCCACGTGACGATTTGCATGTGAATACGGCCCTCCAACAACAGTCTATAGCTTGATAAATATAGGAGCTTCAAACACCGGTGCGACCCTCTCAAACCGTTTTTCGGCCAACAAGAACCCGCCATAGATCCAATTTGGCCCCTCCCGGGTTGAAG
>JAACVA010000079.1:733-18830 GCA_009992615.1 Rhodobacterales bacterium | reverse complement strand
GCCCGCAAAAAATGCCACCTGGAACGCAATCTTAATGCGTCTAGGTTTCAAGCAAGCCGGATGTGGCACAGCTGCGATGCCTTTTCCATAAGTCAAAGGGCGATTGGGCCTACCGGTTTTCGACGTCGATATAATCGCGCTGGGTTACCCCCTGATACAGTTGGCGTGGACGCCCGATCTTGAGTTGCGGGTCGGAAATTTGTTCTTTCCACTGCGATATCCAGCCGACAGTGCGCGCAAGGGCAAAGATCGGTGTGAACATTGATGTCGGAAAGCCCATCGCATCAAGGATGATACCGGAATAGAAATCGACATTGGGATATAGTTTTTTCTCGACGAAATATGGATCCTCCAGCGCGCGTTTTTCCAGTTCCTTGGCGACCTGAAGGGTCGGGTTGTTCTCAATGCCAAGCAGTTCGAGAACCTCGTCCGCCGACTGTTTCATCACCTTGGCGCGGGGATCGAAATTTTTGTACACCCGGTGGCCAAACCCCATAAGACGGAATGGATCATTCTTGTCCTTGGCACGGTCGATGAATTCAGGAATGCGGTCAACGCTACCGATTTCGCGCAGCATTTCCAGGCAGGCCTGATTTGCACCACCATGGGCAGGGCCCCACAGACAGGCAATGCCTGCCGCGATACAGGCAAATGGATTGGCCCCTGAAGAAGACGCCAGGCGCACGGTTGACGTACTTGCGTTTTGTTCATGATCGGCGTGCAGCGTGAATATCCGGTCCATCGCGCGGCTGAGGATCGGATTTACCACGTATTCCTCGGCCGGAACCGAAAAACACATGCGCAGGAAATTCGACGCATAATCCAGATCGTTGCGCGGATAGACGAAGGGCTGACCGATGGAATATTTATAGGCCATTGCAGCGATTGTCGGCATCTTGGCGACCAGTCGGATCGATGCGACTTCGCGCTGCCACGGATCGGCAATATCGGTGCTGTCATGATAGAACGCCGACATTGCGCCAACCACACCCACCATGGTGGCCATCGGATGGGCATCGCGGCGGAACCCGCGGAAGAAGTTGTGCATCTGTTCGTGGATCATCGTGTGATTGGTCACGCGATATTCAAAATCTTCGATCTGATCGGCAGTTGGCAGTTCACCGTAAAGCAGCAGGAAACACACCTCAAGGAAATGTGATTTTTCCGCCAGCTGGTCGATAGGATAGCCGCGGTGCAACAAAATGCCCGCATCGCCATCTATGTAAGTGATCGCGCTGTCGCAGGCTGCGGTCGAGGTAAAACCGGGATCGTAGGTGAACACGTTAGCTTGCGCATAAAGTTTACGAATATCAATGACATCCGGGCCCAGAGTTGGTGTAAGAACAGGCAGTTCAAAGGTCTTTCCGTCGATTGTCAGACTGGCAGTTTTCGGGGTTTCGGCCATTGCGCTTCCTTCTTTTCCGGGTGGCCGCGCGCGACGCGTGGCTTTGTTCCTTGCCGCCGTGCCCCGAAGTTTGACCGGGGCTGCGGGATTATTCACAGGTGTCTTGAAGGCGCAACAGAGTTTCATCGCGCCCCAGGATCAGCATCATGTCAAACACGCTCGGTGTTGCCGTGCGCCCAGCCAAGGCTGCTCGAAGCGGTGCCGCCAGCTTGCCCAGACCCATGCCGTGGGACTCGGCCACGCGGGCGGCGGCAGCCTCGAGGTTGTCACGATCCCAGCTAGCAGTTTGTAGGTGAGGCGTCAATTGCGCCAGCATACCACGGGATACCGTATCCAGCGACTTGGCAGCCTTCTCATCGGGTTGAACCGGTCGTGCGATCAGGCAGAACCGTGCCTTTTCCAGCAGATCCGGAAATGATTTTGCGCCGCCTTTCACGATGTCGAACGCCGACGTCAGTGCTGTCTGTTGCGCCGCCGTCAGGGGTGGCAGGCTTGCCGCAGCCAGATAGCCCAGAACCCCGTCCAGCAACGCGGCGTCGTCCATCGTGGCGATATGCCGACCTGACAGATGTGCAAGTTTCTTGAAATCCAGCCGCGCCGGCGCCTTGCCAATTCCATCGAGATCGAACCAGTTCTGCGCCTCTGCATCGGTGAAAAACTCGTCATTTCCGTGCGACCAACCCAGCCGCGCCAGGTAGTTGCGCATCGCTGCGGCCGGATAACCCATTGCCTGATATTCATGCACGCCCAATGCACCGTGCCGTTTGCTCAATTTTTTGCCGTCCTCGCCGTGGATCAGCGGAATATGCGCCCAAACCGGCACGTCCCATCCCATTGCATGGTACACGATCATTTGTCGTGCTGCGTTGTTCAAATGATCATCGCCCCGGATCACATGTGTCACCCCCATGTCATGATCGTCGACCACCACAGCCAACATATATGTTGGTGTAGCGTCAGACCGTAAACAAATCATATCGTCGAGCTGTTCATTGCGGATCGTTACATCGCCCTGCACGCGGTCATGGATCACCGTCACACCGTCAATCGGTGCCTTGACCCGAATCACATAGGGACCATCCGGGTGGCTGGCCGGATCGGCATCGCGCCAAGGCGATCGGAACAGCGTCGAGCGGCCCTCGGCCTGCGCGGCCTCGCGATAGGCCGCGATGTCGTCCTGAGTGGAAAAGCACTTATAAGCAGTGCCGTTCGCCAGCATGAGGCGCGCCACTTCAGCATGGCGGGCAGCGTTGGCCGACTGGCTGATCACGTCGCCGTCCCACTCCAGACCCATCCATTTCATCCCTTCAAGAATGGCTGCTGTCGCTTTCGGGGTCGAGCGGGCGGCGTCGGTGTCCTCGATCCGCAACAGGAAGCGCCCGTCGCGACCCCGGGCGTACAGCCAGTTGAACAGCGCCGTACGGGCCGTGCCAATGTGCATGAATCCGGTCGGCGAGGGTGCGATCCGGGTGACGACGGGCCTGTGCGGCGCGGATGGAAGCATACGCGTTAACCTTCTGGCAACCAAGGGTGGGATAACATTGTGAAACGTGTAGTGAAACATGGAAAGGGAAACAAGGGTGGGTGCCCTGGCGTGGTTGCGTAACGGGATTAGCGGGGCCATTGATGCACAACGCGGTGCCTTGTTGCCGTGGGGTCCGGTGTGTCTTGGAATTGGGATCGCCAGCTATTTCGCGCTGCTTGATGAACCGTCGGTGGCGGTCTGGGCACTGTTGATCTGTGTGGCCGTGGTGCTGTGTTCCGTTGTTCTGTCTGCGGGGGTGATGCGCTGGCCGCTGGTTGTCGGGCTTTTGCTGGTTGTATCGGGGTTTCTTCTGGCCGGGGCGCGTACGCATCTGGTTGCTGACCCGGTTCTGGGCTTTCGCTATTACGGTCCGGTCGAAGGGCGCATCATTGCGCTGGACCGTTCGGTGGGTGACCGTGTGCGCCTGACCTTGGACCATGTTGTGATGCAAGACATGCGCCCCCACCGCGTGCCAGAGCGGGTGCGCGTATCGCTGCAACCGGATCAGCCGGGCGCCCTGCCTGTGCCTGGCAAAACGGTCGCGATGACGGTGCATTTGTCGCCCCCAAGCGGTCCGGTTGAGCCGGGAGGGTTCGATTTTCAGCGGATGGCCTGGTTCGACGGGCTGGGCGCAGTGGGCTATACCAAGGCGCCGCTGGTAACTTTGGCTCCGGCGCCCGCAGGCTTTTCCGTGGCGCGGTGGCGCAATGCCATTTCGCGTGAGGTTCAGGCGCGGCTGCCGGGCGAGGTGGGCGCGTTTGCCGCTGCTGTAACCACCGGTGATCGCGCCGGTATGGCCCAAGGGTCACTTACCGCCCTGCGCCAGTCAAATCTGGCGCATCTTCTGGCCATTTCGGGCCTGCATATGGGATTGTTGACTGCTTTTGTATTCGGGGCCTTGCGTCTTGCATTGGTAACGGTGCCCGCCATTTCTTTGGGCTGGCCGGTCAAGAAAATCGCTGCCGTGGGGGCGCTGCTGGCCGGGGCGGTGTATCTGGCATTGTCGGGGGGGAATGTTGCAACCCAGCGCGCCTATGCCATGGTTGCGGTCATGTTGATTGCTGTGCTGCTGGATCGGCGGGCAGTGACCCTGAGATCAGTCGCCGTGGCGGCCATGATCGTTCTTGTGCTGCAACCCGAAAGCCTGAGCGAGCCGGGCTTCCAGATGTCGTTCTCGGCCACCATCGCACTGGTTGCCGCGTTTCGCGTCGCGCGTGACCTGCCGGGCGAATGGGTGCCAGGTTGGGCGCGTCCGGCGCTGGCGACGATTTTTTCGTCTGCTGTGGCGGGGGCGGCAACGGCCCCGGTGGCTGCGGCGCATTTCAACATGATTGCCCATTACGGACTGTTCGCCAATCTCGCCTCTGTGCCTCTCATGGGGCTGGTGGTGATGCCGGGGGCGGTACTGGCGGCCTGTCTTGCACCCTTTGGCATGCATGGCATTGGGTTGGCAGTAATGGCACCGGGGATTGAGTGGATATTGGCCGTCGCCGACTGGACAGCGCGCCAGGATGGGGCCGTGGGGCATGTGGTGTCACCGGGGCCATGGGTTTTGCCGCTGTTTGCGCTGGGGATGCTCTGGTTGATTTTGTGGCGCGGTCGGGCGCGTTGGGCCGGGTTGGCTCCGGCGTTGCTGGCGTTCGGGCTGTGGGCCCTGGCTGAGCGACCCGCATTACTGGTGTCGCCCGGAGGCGGGCTGATTGGTCTGATGACCGAGCAGGGGCGCGCGCTGAGCAAAGCACGTGGTGATGGATTTGCAGCGCAAAGCTGGTTGGAAAATGACGGTGACATCCCGGATCAAGGCCGTGCTGCGGCGCGGTGGCCGCAAGACAAGGCCGAGGCCGGCATTCGGACTTTTACTGTCGGGACTATGCGTGTGGTTCATCTTTCGGGGCGCGGTGCATCTATGCGCGTGGCGGAAGGCTGCGCCAAGGCTTCGCTGGTCATTTTGGCCGCTGACGCGCGCGGCATAGCCCCTGCAGGATGCAAGCTGTGGGATCGAAGGGCATTGGAAGCGGCGGGAGGTTTCGCCCTGTACGACAATATCAATGGCACGCGCACAGTGACCGCAAGGGCCGCAGCAGGCCGGCGGCCTTGGAACGCCGCTCAATAAGTTCTGATCAAGCCGACCAACCGCCCCTGTACCTTGACCTGATCGTCGCGATAAAGCCTTGTCTCAAAGGCCGGATTAGCAGCCTCGAGGGCGATTGAACTGCCATGACGCCGAAACCGTTTCAGCGTGGCTTCGTGTCCTTCTACCAGCGCGACAACAATGTCACCGCTGTCGGCTGTCTGTGTTTCACGAATCACAACCACATCGCCGTCATTGATTCCGGCGTCAATCATTGAATCGCCTTTGACCTCCAGCGCATAGTGATTGGACTTTCCCGACAGCATCTTACCCGGCACCGCCACGCGATGGTGTTCATGCTGCAAGGCTTCGATAGGTACACCGGCAGCGATTTGCCCCATCACCGGCAACTCAACTGCGGAAACACCGACCGCCATCGTCTGATTGGGCGGGGCGGACAGATCGCCGTTGATCATGCGCGGGGTAAATCCGTGGGTGTCTATCGCGTCTGGCAGTTTCACGATTTCCAGCGCCCGCGCACGATGTGCAAGACGACGGATGAACCCCCGTTCTTCAAGGGCCGTGATCAGACGGTGGATGCCCGATTTGCTGCGCAGATCCAGCGCCTCTTTCATTTCGTCAAAAGAGGGCGGTATCCCGTCACGCTGAACCCGTTTATTGATGAAATCCAGCAATTCCAGTTGTTTGCGCGTCAGCATCCCGGCAACCCCCAATTATGTCTTGTGCGCCGCCATCGGGCACGTTTGATAAATGTTCTACATGTGTTCCTGTTTTTTGTCAACTTCTGCGGCAAAATTACAGAGGCAGATATGTGACGATTTCGCCGGATTTACGCGACGTGTCATTGGTCGGGCGCAGAATCAGGGCGTTGGCCCCCGCCAGAACGGTGGTCAGCGCGCTGTCTTGACGTTCGGCGGGGTGCAGGGCGCCGTCTATCAAGTTGGCGCGCATGAAATGTTCGCGCGCTCCGTTCGCTGCGAGGCCCTCTGCAAGCGGTGCGGTCAAGCGGGGGGCCGCTGTTTTCGCAAGACCCAAAAGGGCGCGCAGGGCTGGCAGCATAAAGACATGACCACAGACCATCGCCGATACGGGGTTTCCTGGCAGGCCCAGAATCGGCGTGTCGCGCAACCGCCCGGCCATCAGCGGTTTGCCGGGCCGCATGGCGATTTTGTAGAACGACCGTTCCATGCCCAGATCACCGGCAACCCGACCGACGAGATCGTAATCGCCCACCGATGCGCCGCCGATGGTGACGATCATATCTGCCCCTCGGGCCATATCGAAGGCCGCCGTCAACGCACGCGCATTGTCGCGCGCGATGGGCAGAATGCGCGCGATCGCGCCCGCACCCTCCGCCATGGCTGCCAGTCCAAAGGTGTTGGACGCAATGATCTGATCATCTTGCGCCACCTCGCCGGGCATGACCAGTTCATCTCCGGTCGCGATGAGCGCAATCACCGGTTTGCGGGTGACGATGGGGCGCGCACAATTCATGGCCGCCAGCAGCACCAGATCGGACGGGGTGAGGGGGCGGCGGGGAAACCACTGCGCCCCTTTGGCAAAATCGTTGCCGGCGGGGCGGACATGAAGCCCGGTGTCGAGGCTTTCGCGCAGCGTGATCGTATCGCCGTCGCGCGTCACGTCTTCCTGGATCACCACACGATCAGCGCCGGGGGGAACCGGGGCGCCGGTAAATATGCGGATTGCCTGACCGGGCCCAACGGCCAGCGCACAGGCCCGGCCTGCGGCAGATTCACCGATGACGGTGAAGCGCGCGCCGGGGCGCACTGCATCGCCCTGAACGGCATAGCCATCCATGGCCGAGGCCGCAAAGGGCGGTTGAGCCCGCGCGGCGCACACGGGTTGGGCCAAAACCCGGCCGGCAGCGGCGCGCAGCGCAATCTCTTCGCCTGGTAGCGGGGCGACAAGGGCCAGAACCCGGTCCAAAGCCTGATCCACGGTGATCATGCCTCAAACCGCCCGGATTTGCCGCCGTCTTTCAAAGTTACATGGATTTCACCGATGACCATCGTCTTCTCCACCGCCTTGATCATGTCATAGACGGTAAGGCACGCGATGCTGACCGCGGTCAGCGCTTCCATCTCAACGCCGGTTTGGCCGGTGGTCTTGACCGTCGCGGTGACGCGAACCCCCGGAAGGGCGGTGTCGGGGATCAGATCAAGGTTGACCGAGGTGATCGGCAGCGGATGGCACAGGGGAATGAGGCCTGCGGTTTTCTTGGCCCCGATGATCCCGGCCAGCCGCGCCACGGCCAGAACATCGCCTTTTTTCGCCCGGCCCTCGACGATCAGGGCCAAGGTTTGCGGCGTCATCCGGACGTGGCCTGTGGCGGTGGCGATGCGCGCTGTCACGGCCTTGTCCGACACGTCCACCATATGCGCATTGCCTGCACCGTCGAAATGGGTCAGCGGCATTTAGTGATCCTCGGTCAATGGGTTGGACAGGATTGCGCGGGTGGCTTCGGTGACATCGGGCTGGCGCATCAGGCTTTCCCCGATCAGAAAACAGCGCGCGCCGTGCCGGGCGAGATCGGCCAGATCGGCGGCGGTGGACAGGCCCGATTCGGCCACCATCGTGCGATGTGGTTCCACCAGGCGCGACAGGCGGCGGGTGGTGTCCAGCGTCACCTCGAATGTTTTGAGGTTGCGGTTGTTGATCCCCATCAGCGGAGATTTCAGCGCTTTGGCACGTTCAAGCTCGGCCGCGTCATGCACCTCGAGCAGAACGTCCATACCCCAGTCGGAGGCGGCAGATTCAAGCTCGGCCGCCTGGGCGTCGGATACGCTGGCCATGATGATAAGGATGCAGTCGGCGCCCAATGCGCGGGCTTCGGTCACCTGCCATGGGTCGTACATGAAATCCTTGCGCAGGGCGGGCAGGGTGGTGGCGCTGCGCGCGGCGGTCAGGAAGGCGTCGGCGCCCTGGAAGGAGGGCGTGTCGGTCAGCACCGACAGGCAGGTAGCGCCGCCCGCTTGGTAAGCGCGGGCCAAGCTGGCCGGGTCGAAATCGGCCCGGATCAGGCCCTTGGACGGGCTGGCCTTCTTGATCTCGGCAATCAGGCCATAGCCCCGCTGTGCTGCGGCTTGCAAGGCGCGGGCAAAACCACGCGGCGGTGTGGCGGCCCTGGCGGCGGCTTCGAGATCGGACAGGGGGCGCGCCGCCTTGCGCGCGGCGATGTCCTCAAGCTTGTACGTCTTGATACGGTCGAGAATGGTCATCGGTGTGCTTTCATCCGGCCGGTCCTGGGGGGCGTTGCCCCCCGGCTGCGCCTCCCCCCAAGGTATTTTTCGCAAGAAAGAGCCATCAGGGCGTGGCGGGGGTAAACGTGACGATGGCGTGACGTTTCTTTCCGGCGCTGAGTTTGATCGGGTTGGACAAGGCGGCGGCGTCGATCATCAGGCCCGCGTCGGTGAGCGGCGTGTCGTCGATCCGCGCGCCGTTTTCCGCGATCAGGCGCTTGGCCTCTTTTCCGGTTTTGGCGAGGCCGGCGCGCACGATCAGTTGCACGATCGAGATGCCCTCACCGAGTTCGGCGTTGGACAGGGCCAAGGTGGGCAGGTTGTCGCCAATACCGCCGTGTTCAAATACCTCGCGCGCGGTTGCCTCGGCGGCGGCGGCGGCGGCGGGGCCGTGGCAAAGGGTGGTGATTTCGTTCGCCAGGATGATCTTGGCAGCGTTGATCTCGGCCCCTTGCAGCGCGGCGAGGCGGTGACACTCGTCCAGCGGCAATTCGGTGTAGAGGCGGGCAAAGCGGCCGACGTCGGCGTCGGTTGTGTTGCGCCAGAATTGCCAGAATTCGTAAGGCGAACGCATGTCGGCGTTCAGCCAGACGGCACCATCGGCGGTCTTGCCCATCTTACGGCCATCGCTGGTGGTCAGCAGCGGCGAGGTGAGGCCATAGATTTCATGGTCGAGCACCCGGCGCGTCAGGTCGATGCCGTTCACGATATTGCCCCACTGGTCCGAGCCGCCCAGTTGCAGAACGCAGCCGTACCGGCGGTTCAATTCAAGGAAATCATAGGCCTGAAGGATCATGTAGTTGAATTCGAGGAAGGACAGCGATTGTTCGCGGTCGAGCCGCGATTTCACCGATTCGAACGCCAACATGCGGTTGATGCTGAAATGTCGCCCGATGTCGCGCAGGAAGTCGAGGTAATTCAACCCGTCGAGCCATTCGGCGTTGTTGATCATCATCGCGTCGGACGGACCGTCGCCATAGGTCAGGTATTTGGCGAATACCTGCTGGATACCACTGATATTGTCGTCGATCTGTTGCGGGGTCAGCAGCGGGCGTTCGTCGGCGCGAAAGCTGGGATCGCCCACTTTCGTTGTGCCCCCGCCCATCAGCGTGATCGGTTTGCCGCCGGTCTTTTGCAGCCAGCGCAGCATCATGATCTGGATCAGCGATCCCACATGCAGCGATTTTGCCGTGGCGTCAAAGCCGATATAGGCAGGGGTGCCAGGGCGCATCATGACCGCGTCCAACCCTTGGTAATCGGTACAATCGGCCAGGAAGCCGCGCGCCATCATCACGTGCATGAATTCGGATTTCGGGTGGTAGGTCATCTTCGCTTGGTCCATCCTGGTCGTTGATCCGATCTATATCGGGGCGGGACGGGAAGGGAAAGCCATGAAGGGCACGGCGGCGATCTGGGCCTTGGGGGCCATGTCAGGCACCTCGCTGGATGGGGTGGATGCGGCCATGGTACAGACTGATGGCCGGACGATTTTCAGCTTCGGTAACACTGCCTATCGCCCTTACAGCGCAGCCGAGCGTGCGGTGCTGCGCCGCGCCTTGGGCAGTTGGGACGGGGCCGAGGATGCCATCGCGGTGGTCGAGGCGGCGCATTGTGCGGTTTTCGCGCGGTTTTCCGGTGCTGAACTCGTGGGGTTTCATGGGCAAACCCTGGCCCATGATCCGCGCGGGCGGGGCACACGGCAGGTGGGCGACGGTCAGGTTCTGGCCGATTTTCTGGGCCTGCCGGTGGTGTGGGATTTCCGCAGTGCCGATGTGGCCATGGGGGGCGAGGGGGCGCCACTGGCGCCATTCTTTCACCATGCTTGCGCGCGTTGGTTCGGGGCGACGGGGCCCGTGGCGTTTCTGAACCTCGGGGGTGTGGGCAACGTGACATGGGTTGATCCGGGGTTTGAGCGGCCCGAGCTGCCCGGCGCCTGTCTGGCCTTTGATACCGGCCCGGCGAATGCGCCGCTGAACGACTTCCTGTTGGGCCGCATCGGCGCCGAGTGGGACGAGCGCGGCGCGCTGGCGGCTGCCGGGCAGCCCGACACGGCGGTTCTGGCGCGTCTGCTGGGGCACCGCTATTTTGCGCGGATGCCACCCAAATCGCTGGACCGCGACGATTTTGCTTGGTTGGCCGGGGCGGTGGCGGGGGCAAGCAACGCCGATGGCGCGGCGACCCTGACCGCCTGTGTTGCGGTCAGCGTTGCCGCCGCGATGGAGCATATGCCGCGCCCGCCGGAACGTCTTTTGGTCACCGGCGGCGGGCGGCACAATGCCACGATGATGCAGATGATCGCGGGGGCGGTGGATTGCCCGGTCGCCGCCGTCGAGACTGTGGGCCTGAATGGTGACATGCTCGAGGCGCAGGCCTTTGCCCATCTTGCAGTGCGGGTGGTGCGTGGGCTGCCCACCTCGGGGCCGACGACGACAGGGGCGGCGGCGGCGATCGCGGGCGGTGTGATCAGCCGGCCGTCGAAGCCGTCGATCGCCGCAGGCCGGGTTTCGCCAGCATCCTGACCGCGCCGCAGACCGATTTCGGCGGGTGCAGGGCACCCCCTGCGGTCACGCGCCGCGATAAGGCTCGACGTATTGCAGGGCCATGTCCCAGGGGAAAAAGATCCAGGTGTCCTGCGACACTTCGGTGATGAAGGTGTCGACCATCGCGCGGCCCTTCGGTTTGGCATAGACGGTGGCGAAGTGGGCCTTCGGATACAGCGCGCGCACCAGTTCCAGGGTGCGCCCGGAATCCACCAGATCATCGACGATCAGAATGCCGGTGCCATCGCCCATCAGGTCGTGATCGGGCGATTTCAGGACGCGCGCCTCGGTCTGGGTCTGATGATCATAGGATTTGACGCTGATCGTGTCGACGGTGCGGATGTCCAGTTCGCGACTGACGATCATCGCCGGGGCCATGCCACCCCTTGTGATGGCGACGACCGCCTTCCAGGCACCATCGTCCGGCCCATAACCATCAAGCCGCCAGGCTAGCGCACGGCTGTCACGGTGGATCTGGTCCCAGGAGATGTGAAAGCCCTTTTCGTGGGGCAGGCGGTCGTTCATGGCGGTGGCCCTCGTCTCATGCGTTGCACCGGTTGTAGCGACGCGCGGGGACGATGGAAAGTCACAAGCAAGGGGAGTGGCCCCTGTCAAGTGGGTTCCGAGGCGTGGAACGTCAGGCTGGTGCCGTTGATACAATGCAAGACCTGCCCTTCGACCAACAGGATATGGCCCATGTGGCTGCCACAACGGCGACAATGCACCTCATTCGAAAACAGCCCGCCGATCGAGGGGTTTTCCGCAAGGATCACATCGAGGTTGCTGTCCATGGTTGCGCCTTCGGGGCCGTCGATGCCAGTCAGCACCGAGTTTGGTTCGGCAACCCGGTAAAACATCCAGCCTTTGCTGGTAATGACGCGATATTTCGAGTGATAGATCGGCAAGGTACACGCCTTGCAATCATAGCGCCCTGCGCTTTGGTCTTCCACGAGGGGGCTGGAATTCTGCGGTTCGGTTTTGCCTTCGCGTAGAATTCCAAAGGCATAATCGCCCAGCTGAGCCTTCCATTCGGCATCGGTCTTGGTCACCTCATACGGGAATCCGTCCTTTCCCGCCACCACATCTGCGCCAGCAGGTCGGCCGACAGACACCAATGCAGTAAGTACCACAGAACTTTTCAAAAAGTGGCGGCGGCGCAAATCGGTATTCATTTTTTGTCCTTTCGTCACATTGACTATACCACAAGAGTTAAACCGAAATCGTGTGATAGGCCAATCACGTTGGCGCGCCTCATATAAATGTGAGGATCGTTAATATATCATTAAATATCAATTTTGAATTGAAACTGCTCAATTAAAATGGTTTTGGCTGGCCCGATCAAAAAATCGGGCCAGCCATGGATGCGATTTGGCATCCTGTGGATACTCATTTACCCCGGCGCAGGGCAGCCTCGATCGAAGCTTTGGGTGTCTTGCCGCCGCTGTTGTTGTCCGGGTCGTTCAGCACTGTGACAATTTCGACCAATTGCGACAGTGACAGCGTGGTCGGGTCGGCGTCGATGTTGTATTCCTGAAAGGCGTTATCGACGTTGGTCTGGATCATCGTCAACCCGGCCTGCATTCCTGCGGCGTCATAGGTTTGAGCCAAGGCTGCGGAAGCGGGCAGCATTACGGCAAAGGCGATTGCAAGTTTGGTGAGTTTCATCTGGGTATCCTACTTTTGTTGCCCCTGAAAATATCAGGGATGTACCACCGGAAAGAATTGCACGAACGGTGAAAAGGCTTTGTCGTCGTTACCTTGACTGTTGCCATCTCATCGCCGAAATCAAAGAGCAGTCTTGTTCCGGTAACTCCTATTTATCACAGGTCTGTGGAAAATGAAGTGGCTACACGAAATCGTAATGATCTGAAACGATCAGCACAATGTGACTTCAGGAAGTGAGAAAACGATAATGCGTGCGTACACTGACCGAAATGCAACGAAATAATGTTGATGCAGGTCGCTAAATCACAGTAGCGAGAGTTCCGCCGCCATTTCTGTAATATTTGATGGGGCAATTCAAAAGGAAATGTTTCAGGTACCTGTTACAACTTCTGTCATGCAGGAGCAGTTGCGCAGGGCGTAACCTGCGACTGTTACAAACATATCCGGCGGCGATCACCCCGCGTTGCGGCCCGGGCGCGCGATTGCAGCTGTTTTGTCGATGCACGGGAAGGTTTACGGCACGTTCGAATCCACCTTCGTGGTGGAACGGCCGATGCGATCTGTTGAGCTTCCGCGCGTGACGGTGGCGTCAGCCCTTCGTCATGTCCGGCGCATCCACCGCTTTCATGCCCACGACGTGATACCCCGCATCTACATGCAGGTTTTCGCCGGTGGTGCCCGACCCAAGGTCGGACAGCAGGTACAGCGCCGCCTTGCCCACCTCTTCCTGGGTCACGTTGCGCCGCAGCGGCGAGTTGTATTCGTTCCACTTCATGATGTAGCGGAAATCACCAATACCGCTGGCCGCCAGCGTCTTGATCGGGCCGGCGGAAATGGCGTTCACGCGGATGCCGTCCTTACCCAGATCCTCGGCCAGATATTTCACGCTTGCCTCCAGCGCGGCCTTGGCCACACCCATCACGTTGTAATGGGGCATCACTTTTTCGGCACCATAATACGTCAGCGTCACGGCCGAGCCGCCCGGCCCCATCAGTTTTTCTGCCCGCTGCATCACAGCGGTGAAGCTGTAGACGGAAATATCCATCGACATGCGGAAATTCTCGCGGCTGGTATCGACGTAGCGGCCACGCAGTTCATTCTTGTCGGCAAAGCCGATGGCGTGGACCACGAAATCAAGCCCGCCCCAACGCTGTTTGATCTCTGAAAACAGCGCGTCGAGCGATGCGGCATCGCCCACGTCACAGGGCAGGATAAAATCCGAACCGACCTGCGCCGCCAGCGGTTCAACCCGTTTTCTCAGCGCATCGCCTTGATAGGAAAAGCACATCTCGGCGCCCGCATCGCCACAGGCCTTGGCAATGCCCCAGGCGATGGATTTGTCATTGGCCAGCCCCATGATCAAACCGCGCTTGCCGCTCATCAACTCGCTTGTCATGTCGTTCAAAGCCCCTTGCGCGATCTTACAATTGCAGATCGTTTAGGTCATTGTCGGGGTGCCATCAAGCATTCACAGAACACAGGAGCCGATCATGGGCAATGATATCAGTATTTTCGGGGCCGACGATCCCTTCGTCCTGACCCGCGCCTGGATGGCCGAGGCGGCACCCGGTGAATTGGCCGATCCGAACGCCATGTCTCTGGCCACCGTGGATGCCGCAGGTATGCCGAATGTGCGTGTTGTCCTGCTGAAAGACATCGAAGACGATGCCTTTGTCTTTTATACCAACTATGAGGGGGCCAAGGGGCAAGAGCTGATCGCGTCGGGCAAGGCGGCCTTTGTGCTGCACTGGAAATCCCTGGCGCGGCAGGTGCGGGTGCGCGGTCTGGTCGAAAAAGAGGATGGCGCGGTGGCCGATGCCTATTACCGCTCGCGTCCGCTGGAAAGCCGGCTGGGTGCCTGGGCATCGCAGCAGTCGCGCCCGCTGGACCGGCGCGAAACGCTGATCGCCGGGGTCGAGACGGCGCGCGCGCGGTTTGGCGATGATCCGCCCCGCCCGCCGCATTGGGGGGGTTTTCGCATCCTGCCCCTTGAGATTGAATTCTGGGCCGACGGTGCGTTTCGCCTGCACGACCGCGAACGCTGGGTCCGCGTCACCGTCGATCGAAGCTGGGCCAAATCGCGGCTTTATCCTTGATCTTTCAGACTGTTTGCAGGCTGGTTGACGTCAGGGGCCGGATGTGGCCTTGTCAGGCCTTGCCGTCAGGTCACGGGTGCCCTCGTGCGCGGCCCAGAGAGTATGGTCAAAACAGGCCGTTAACGCGAGGCGAGTTGTGCAGTGCAACAATGATAAGCTGACCGTCGCAGGGTTGGTCAAATGGTTCGACCCGACAAAGGGCTTTGGCTTTGTCGTTTCTGAGACATTGGCAACAGATATATTGCTGCATGCGAATGTTTTGCGCAGTTTTGGCCAAAGCTCGGTTGCGGACGGATCGGTGATTCGTCTGGTCGTGCAAAGCACGGTGCGCGGCGCCCAGGCGGTCGAAATTCTGGAAATCACCGCCCCGTTGATGGGTGACGGGCCGCGCGACGAAAGGCATGGCGAACTGTTCGATCCCACGCTGGTCGGTGGCCCGTTGGAACCGGCCCGGGTCAAATGGTTTGACAAGGGAAAGGGGTTTGGCTTTGCCAACGTGTACGGTCGCCCCGAGGACATCTTTGTGCATGTCGAGGTGTTGCGCCGTTCAGGACTGGCCGATCTGCAGCCGGGCGAGGCGGTGGCCCTGCGCGTGGTCGAGGGCAAGCGGGGTAAATTGGCAACGGAGGTCATGCCATGGGAAGCTGGACAGCAAGACGACGGCTGAGTGCAGTTCTGGCGGCAACGCTGGCCTTTTGTTTGGCGGGCGCGGCCGCTGCTGGCGGAGCGTGTCGTGACACGGTGGCAGACCTGCGCGGCGACTGGGGGGCGGCGCGGTTTGCCGTTGAGGTCGCGGATGATGCCGCCGAGCGGTCGCAAGGGTTGATGAACCGGGCCGAGATGGGACAAAGCCATGGCATGTTGTTTGTCTACGACCGGCCACAAGCCGTATCGTTCTGGATGCGCAACACGTTGATTCCGCTGGACATGATTTTTATGGACGGGACCGGCACCGTCACCCGTGTACACGAAAATGCGGTGCCGCTCGACGAAACGCCTATTGCGGGGGGCGACAACGTGCAGCTGGTGCTGGAAATCAACGGCGGCCTCGCGCGGGGTCTGGGCATCGTGCCGGGCAGCCAGATGCGCCACCCCCAAGTGCCGCAAGACTCCGCTGTCTGGCCCTGTACCACACCTTAGCGCTTTTCATCCCGCCCGACCGGCGCTATGACGGCAGTGTCGGGGCGTAGCGCAGCCTGGTAGCGCATCTGTTTTGGGAACAGAGGGTCGTAGGTTCGAATCCTATCGCCCCGACCATTTTAAAATATAGCCGTATATCAAACACTTGTGATTTTCTGACTGCGGCACATCCAGCAGTTGTTCGTTACATTTCGACGCGAAGCCATCCTTCGATGGCTGGCGATTCTTTTTGTTGATGATCGAGCCGAAGCGTCTCTCGGTGACGGGCGTCATGCGGTCGGTGGTGTTCAATGCCTCTATCTCAACGTCACCGACACAGGCGCAATATCCTGGATTCTGCGGGTGATGGTCATGGCAGTCGCCGACATATCGGTCTCGGTGCATGCGAATGCGTATTCTGGAACACTCGGCCACCTGTTCCGTAAGCGCCGATGCAGCCGTGTCGCGGCAACGTCAAGCATCACCGCGTGGAACAAGTGACATTCATTCACCTGCATTGCGGCAAGTCACCGGCGGGATACCTTGATGGTCAAGCGGTTGGGTTGCGCTGCGCCTTCGGTTTCCATGAACGAAATATCACCGGCATCGCGGCCCGTGCCAATCACGACGAAATCTCCAGACGAGCTCATGCCTGTGGCGTCGACCAGATGCCATGCACCGTCAAGCCATACCTCTGCCACGGCATGGAAATCGGGTGGCGTGACATCCGGCCCATATCCAGACGTATAGCGCGCCGGGATATGGGCTGCGCGTGCCAGACTACAGACAAGATGGGCGAAATCACGGCAAACCCCTTCGCGGTTCACAAAGGTTTCAACGGCTGTCGTCGCCGCCGTTGAACTGCCGGGCACATAGACGATCGTTCGGGCGGTCCAATCCCGCAACGCGGCGATCTTGGCCCCCCCCTCAAGATGGCCGAACTGCTTGGCCGCAAAAGACGTGAACAGATCCGAAGGGCAAAAGCGGGATGGCCGCAAAAAATCTATGACATCGCCGGGAAGGGCATGAAACGGCGTCGCGGCAAGGGGGTCCAATGTAATTTCCGGGCGGGTCACCTGCACCTTGGCGCGGTAGGTCAGGCGCAGCACATCCCCCCTGACATCAACCCAAACCCTGCGGCCCGGCGTATCGCTGTCGTCGATCCAGCGCAGTGTGGCGTTTGCAACATCCAGATGACTTTCAAGAACGGTTTGCCCCTGCGTCTGCGCCGCCGCAAGCACCAGAAGCGCAGAGGCGTTTTGCTCAACCTGATATTCCATGGAAACGTCGATATTCAATGTCATGCCGTGCCTGTCGCTGCGTTTCGTCTGGCGCACCGGCAAAGCGCCAGCGTATTTCCGATAGGACAATTCAGTGGCATCCGACAGGGGGTAATTGCGACCTTGCCCAGCCCGATTGCGATTTCGCGCGGTCGTGCCGGATCAGCTGCCGCGCCCGCCTTGAAAACGTCGATGATTTGCGTACGTCCCCCGCCCGTGCAGCGCCCCCAGGCTGCAAAACCTGTTCGGCGTTATGCCCGGTCAGGCCGCCGGAGGGCAAGGCATGGGCGCGTCGTCGCCGGCAGGTGCGTTATTGAAGCCAATAATCCGGGGCAGATCGTGCCGGGCAAGGTGTGACGGGCGGGGGACCGTCTGGTCGGATGCGGTGGCGCGGATTACAGTGCCGGCTCATGCACCGCCGTATGCAGGCGGTTCTCGATTCGCCGCCCGGTGGTCGTGTCGAACAGGTGCAATCGAGCCGGGTCGATGGAAACCTGCACGGTGTCTTGCACCTGCTGGTCGCCTGCATCAATCACCGCGAGGGTCTGCGCACCGATGGTGCCGTGAACAATGCGCTGCGCGCCCAGTTCCTCGACATGTTCCACCGCCATTGGCACACCACGCGCTGCGATGTGCAGATCCTCGGCGCGCAGGCCCAGCGTAACCGGGCCCGCCGGATTGCCGACACGGGCCAGCGTGTGGCCTTCCAGCGTGATCGCGCCCGCGTCGATGTGCGCGTCCAGCAGGCTCATCGCCGGGGCGCCGATGAACGAGGCGACAAAAGTCGAGGCCGGTCGGCGATAGATTTCCAGCGGCGCGCCGATCTGTTCGATCCGCCCTTCGTTCAGCACGACCAGACGGTCGGCCAGCGTCATCGCCTCAAGCTGGTCATGGGTGACATACAGCGACGTGGTGCCGAGGCGTTTTTGCAGCTTGCGGATTTCCATTCGCATCGACACGCGCAGCTTGGCGTCGAGGTTGCTTAGGGGTTCATCGAACAGAAACGCCGCCGGCTGACGCACGATGGCGCGGCCCATTGCCACCCGCTGGCGCTGACCGCCCGACAACGCGCGTGGCTTGCGGTCCAGGTAGGGGCCCAGTTCCAGCATCCGCGA
>JAACVA010000079.1:0-703 GCA_009992615.1 Rhodobacterales bacterium | reverse complement strand
GACCACCATGAAATTGATCAGGGTGAGGATGATGAACACCACGAAGCCGATCGCGTAATTGCCGCCCACCACGAAATTGCCGAAGGCTTCGATCACCCGCCCGGCGGCGGCGGAACCCTCATGGCCGTGCAGCAGCACCACCCGGGTCGAGGCGACGTTGAGACCGAGCCGCATCAGCGTCACCAGCAGCAGGACGGTCGGAAAGGCGCTGAATTCCAACGGCCGCAGCACGTAGATCACCGCCATCAGGATGATGATCGACAGGGTGATGTTGACGGTGAACAGCACGTCCAGCGCGAACGGCGCGAGCGGCACCACCACCATGCCGAGCACCATCATCAGCAACAGCGGCGCACCCAGACCACTTTGCAGCAGCTCGCGCAGCCGGCCCGGCATGGCTGGAAGTCCGGCGGTGGCTGACATGCTTTGCTCCAATGCGACGGCAGCTGCCGCCATCAGCCGGGATCAAGCAACATTCGTTCTAGATCGCTAGAACGGCACGTTGAGCGGCAGCGGCAGCGAGTCCCCGGAGGCAGCCGGGACTTCTTCGCCAGAGGTGTCGGCCCCCATTTCGCTTGTCACGGGCGTCGCCAGGCAAACGCGGTTGCGGCCGCCATGCTTGGCTTCATAGAGCGCGGTATCCGCCGCGGAAATCAGTTCCTCGATGCCGCTGGCATCCTGCGGATAGCTCGCCGCGCCGCCC
>JAACVA010000178.1 GCA_009992615.1 Rhodobacterales bacterium | reverse complement strand
CACATCGTCGTTCAGAACATTTGGCGTATGGCTGACCTTGATCCCCCGCGCGGCACAGGTGGCGGTGTCGATCGCGTCATACCCGACACCATAGCACGACACGACCTTCAGGTTGGGACAACCCGCCATGATTTCAGGCTTTACCCCGTCATGGCCATTGGTGGCGACAGCGGTGATGCTGTCGCCCTGTTTTGCCAGGAACGCCGGCAGATCGGGGATGTCCTTCACGACATGCACGTCGAATTCGGCACGGAACCTGTCCATCATGCGCGGGGTGGCGCCACCGATCAGCAGCAGTCCGGGCTTCATGCGTCTTCCTTCACGTCTTGCGCCTGCTCGCCCAGCTTTTCGATACCCAGCGCAATCTTGTCGCCCAGCTTCAGGTACACAGGTTCGGGTTTGATCCCCATGCCCACACCCGGCGGGGTTCCGGTGGAAATCACATCGCCCGGATGCAGCGTCATCAGCCCGGACAAGTGTGAAATGATCTGCGCCACGGTAAAGATCATCGTTTCGGTGGTGCCGGTCTGCATCCGCTTGCCGTTCACATCCAGCCACATCGACAGTTTCTGAGGATCGCCCACCTCGTCCCGCGTGACCAGCCAAGGGCCGGTGGGGCCGAAGGTGTCGCACGATTTGCCCTTGGTCCAGTTGCCCGACAGGTTGATCTGGAAATGCCGTTCCGACACGTCGTTGATCACGCAATAGCCGGCGACATGGTTCAGCGCGTCTGCTTCGCTGACATATTTTGCCTTTGTGCCGATCACCACGCCCAGTTCCACCTCCCAATCGGTATGGGTGGACCCGCGGGGCATGTACACATCGTCGTTCGGTCCCACCACGGCGCTGGTCGCCTTCATGAACACCACCGGGTGTTTCGGCACCGGCAGGCCCGATTCGGCGGCGTGATCGGAATAATTCAGCCCGATGCAGATGAATTTGCCGATGTTTCCCACACAGGGGCCGATTCGCGGGCTGCCCGCCACCACTTCGAGGGTGGCGGGATCAAGGGCGCGGATCTTCTCCAGCCCGGCATCTGACAGGGCTTCGCCGCTTATATCGGCCACATGGCCCGACAGGTCGCGCAACACGCCGTCAGCGTCGATCAGGCCGGGGGCCTCGGCGCCCGAGGCACCATAACGGACAAGTTTCATTGTTCTCTCCTCAGTGGTTGTCGCGCGGCATGCTTTTATGGGCGATGTCACGGTATTGGTCGGCACCCCGCAGCGTCATCCCCTTGGACAGGGGCTCGACCCGGTCGCGGAAGATTTCCTGCCACGGCGATTGGCTTTCGGGGCTGAACGGCCGCTCGGGCAGGGCGGCGCGTCGGCGCGACAGCTCGGCCTCGTCCACCAGCATGTCGGCGGTGCATTTGCGCAGATCAATGCGCAGCCGGTCACCCGTCGCCACAAGGGCCAGCCCGCCGCCCGCCGCCGCCTCGGGCGACGCGTTCAGGATGCTGGGCGACCCGGAGGTGCCCGATTGCCGCCCGTCGCCGATGCAGGGCAACGCGTGGATGTCGCGCTTCAACAGATAGGCGGGCGGGCGCATGTTCACCACCTCGGCCGCACCGGGATATCCGATCGGCCCGGCGCCGCGCATGATCAGGATGCAGTGTTCGTCGATGCCCAGACTTTCATCGTCGATGCGATGGTGAAAATCCTCGGGGCCGTCGAACACGATGGCGCGTCCCTCGAACGCTTCGGGGTCGTCGGGGTTGCTCAGATACCGGTCGCGGAACTCTTTCGAGATCACGCTGGTTTTCATGATCGCACTGTCGAACAGATTGCCCTTCAGGTTGATGAATCCGGCATCCGCCATCATCGGCTGGCCCACGGTCTTGATCACCTCGGGGTTCGCCGTCGCCAGATGGCCACAGTTTTCGGCCATGGTCTTGCCGTTCACCGTCATCGCATCGGGGTGCGGCAGCAGCCCGGCCTTCAGCAGTTCGCCCACCACCGCCGGCACACCGCCCGCCTGATGGTAATCCTCGCCCAGGTATTCCCCGGCCGGTTGCAGATTCACCAGCAACGGCACCTTGTGGCCCAACGCCTGCCAATCATCGTTGTCCAGCGGCACACCCAGGTGCCGCGCGATGGCGTTCAGATGGATCGGCGCGTTTGTCGATCCGCCGATGGCGCTGTTGATAACAATGGCGTTCTCGAACGCGGCGCGGGTCATCACCTCTGAAGGCTTCATGTCCTCATGCACCATTTCGACGATGCGCCGCCCGGTTTCATAGCTGATCTGGCCCCGCTCGCGATAGGGTGCCGGAATGGCCGCGCTGCCCGGCATTTGCATCCCCAACGCCTCGGCCAGCGAGTTCATCGTCGTCGCGGTGCCCATGGTGTTGCAATAGCCCACCGATGGCGCGGACGATGCGACCATGTCCATGAACCCGTCATTGTCGATCTCGCCCTGGGCCAACAATTCGCGGGCCTTCCACACGATTGTGCCGCTGCCGGTGCGTTCGCCCTTGAACCACCCGTTCAGCATCGGCCCCACCGACAGGGCAATGGCCGGGATGTTCACCGTGGCCGCCGCCATCAACAGGGCCGGCGTGGTCTTGTCACAGCCGATGTTCAGAACAACACCGTCGATCGGATAGCCGAACAGCGTTTCCACCAACGACAGATAGGCAAGGTTGCGGTCCAGGCTGGCGGTGGGCCGCTTGCCGGTTTCCTGAAGTGGATGCACGGGAATTTCGATCACCGTACCGCCCATGGAAATCACCCCATCGCGCACCCTTTTGGACAACTCGATGTGGTGGCGGTTGCACGGGCTCAGGTCGCTGCCGGTCTGGGCGATGCCGATGATCGGCTTGCCGCCTTGCAACTCGGCGCGGGTCAGCCCGTAGTTCAGATAGCGCTCCAGATACAGCGCGGTCATCTCGGGATTGTCCGGATTGTTGAACCACTTCTGCGACCGCAATTTGGTTTTCTTGCTCATCTCATGTCCTGACATCGGAACAGGCGTATACCCGCCCCATCTTTGGTTTAAGAAATATCCGGCCCGGAGGGTCGGTCAGCCAGACCAACCGCCGTCGATGATGTGGGGCTGACCGGTGGTAAAGCCGCTTTCATCGCTGGCCAGATATACAACCAGCGCGGCGATTTCCTCGGCTTTGGCGATACGGCCCATGGGCTGACGCGCGACGAAGGCCTTCATCGCCGCCTCATAATCGCCGGTGGCTTTCAGGCGCTCGTGCAACGAAGGCGATTCGACCGTGCCGGGGCAGATGCAGTTACAGCGGATGCCTTGGGTAATGTATTCGATAGCGACCGATTTGGTCAGCCCGATCACCGCCGCCTTGGTGGTGCCATAGACAAACCGGTTCGGCGCCCCGATGATCGACGAACAGGCCGACGACATGTTCACGATACTGCCCACGCCCCGTTCCAACATGCCGGGCAGGGCGGCCTTGATGGTTCGGAACTGCGACCGCACGTTCAGGTCGAAGGCGAAATCCCATTCGTCGTCGGTGCAGGTGACCACGGTGTTGGAATGGACGAAGCCGGCACAGTTGAACAGGATGTCCGGCTGTGCCCGCTCTACTCCTGCCTTGACCGAGGCATCGCCGCGCACGTCCAGCACAAAGGTTTCAATGTTGTCGCGTCCCTCGGCGGCCAGCGCCGCAAGCGCTTTCTCGTTCACGTCGGTGGCAAAGACATGGGCGCCCTCGTCGGCCATGGCCAGCGCCGAGGCGCGGCCTATTCCCTGGCCTGCCGCAGTGATCAGGGCGCGCTTGCCGGTCAGTCTGTTGGCCATTGGGTTTTCCTCGCATTTGGGTGGCCCGGCGTGCCTGCTTTGACATACGGGCATGATGTTATCGTTAAATCGGGGTCTGTTCCCCAACGTCCGACATACTAGTGTCCATAGAACAACGCGGGATCAAGGGCAATGTGGCCTGGCCGCCTCGGTGCCCCGCAGGATCAGACGCGCCGGTACGATTGACCCGGCCAAAGGCGGCACTGGCATTGTCATCGCGGGGGTTGCGCTTTCGGGCATCGGCCGAATCAACGCGCCAATGCCGCCCATTTGGCGGTGTGTGACATTGCCCATCCTGACGCTTCGCTGTGATCCCCACATCGAACACCGCACCACCACGAATCTGGCGACGATCACGCGGGCCGAGACGCGTGTCGATGGAAGGCCCGCCCGGTGATCCGAGCCGCGTTTGCAAAGCTGCGCGCCAGGAAAATCATGGAACAGGCCGGAACCAAACCGGTGCCTCGTGCGCTGTATCAGCAACCAAGCGGACAGCCACGAGACGTGGCATCAACGCGTTGGTTTGTGAAGGAATACAGTATGTTTATCAGATCCACCCTCGGTGCGGCGCTGGCCGTGACCCTGTTGTCTTCGGGTGCCTACGCTCAGTCAACCGCGTCGGCCTGGACCGACCTGAACCTGCGGGCCGGGCCCGGCCCCCAATTTGAGATCATCGATGTGATTCCGGCGGATGGCGAAGTCACCGTCGATGGCTGCCTTGAAGCGGCAAGCTGGTGCAAGGTTACCCATGCCGGGATCGACGGTTGGGCCTCTGGCGATTACCTGACCACCGTGATGAATGAGGCGCCGGTCGCCATCTACCCGAACCGCGAAGCCGTTCAGGTGGGAACCGTCGTTTATGAGGACACGGAAGCCCAGTCGACTGCCACCGGCGGTGTGGCCGGCGCGATTGCCGGTGCGTTGATCGCCGGTCCGGTCGGTGCGATTGTCGGAGGCATCCTCGGTGTTGGTGCCGGTGCCGCCGCCGATCCGGGACCGACCGTCACGACCTATGTGAAGGAAAACCCGCGTGACGTGATCTATCTGGACGGTGAAGTCGTCGTCGGGGCCGGAGTGCCGGAAACCGTGACACTGGCCGAGGTGCCCGACAGCACCTATTCTTATGCCTATATCAACGGCGTGCCGGTCATCATCGAGCGTGAAGACCGCCGCATCGTGCAAATCATCCGGTAACTTCCGCGTTGCGACATGAGGGGCGGCCCACGGGTGTCAGGCCCCTCGAAAGTTCTGTCGACTGCCGTCGCAACTGTTTTTGTCGACCGGACGCATCACCGAAAAACGGGCCTTCGCAGCACTCTGCGAGGGCCCTTTGCATGTGCATCGTCGTGGGCCTGGTGGCGGCGTAGCTGCATCAGCGGGCCGGAATGTTCCGGCAGGCCCTGCATCGCGGTGACAGTGCCATTTCCAAGCTGCACCATTTCAATCCCAGCGCCACACCCGCCACTGCGCTGCACTGTTTTGATGCCCCCACCGCATCCGCCTGCGGGCTTTCGCGACTTTGCGCTCAGTCTCGCAGCCAGATGGTCAGCCTTCGCTCGGGGGCGCGGCCCGCGGCGGGGAATGGCACTGTCAGACGCGCATTCGCGACGGGCAGAGATACCCTATCCAGCTCGGCGCGGGCAACACCATGGCCGCTTTGACCGGGGTTGAGGATCGTGACCAGAAGGCGCGACGCCTCCAGGTTCAGCGTTGCCTCGACCTGTGGCCAATGCTTGGGAAAGCAGGGATCGAAGATCAACTGCGGTCCGGCCCGCGTCAGGCCCAGCAGGCCCTCGATTCCGGCGCGGTACATCCAGCCGGCCGATCCGGTGTACCAGGTCCAGCCGCCGCGCCCTTCGTGCGGGGCGGTTGAATAGACATCGGCGGCCACGACATAGGGTTCCACCTTGTATCGCGCTGCCGCCTGCGGGGTCAGCGCATGGTTGATGGGGTTCAGCAGGGCAAACAGCGCCCCCGCCGCATCGCCGTTACCCGATTGACACTGTGCCAGGATCGCCCACATCGCCGCATGGCTGTATTGCCCGCCATTCTCGCGCAGGCCGGGCGGGTAACCCTTGATATAACCGGGGTCTTGCGGGGCCGAGTCAAACGGCGGGGTGAACAGCAGGGCAAGGCCGGGGTCCGGGCGGACCAGATGCCGGGTCAACGATTGCATGGCCTCTGCCGCGCGGGCCGGATCGGCCGCCCCGGACAGAACCGCCCAGGATTGCGCGATGCTGTCGATGCGACATTCCGGCGATGTGGCCGAGCCCAGCAGCGCGCCATCGTCATAGGTGCCGCGCCGATACCATGCGCCATCCCAGCCGTCCCGCTCGATCGCCCGCGTCACCGATGCGGCATGGCGGCGCCAGTTTCCCGCGCGGGCCGGATCGCGGGTATCGGCATGGGGCGCCATCGCGCCGATGGTGGCGATCAGCAGCCAGCCCAGCCACACCGAGGTGCCCTGCCCCTGTTCGCCCACCCGGTTCATGCCGTCGTTCCAGTCACCGGTGCCAATCAACGGCATTCCGTTGGCCCCGGTCAGGGCAATCGCCTGATCCAGACCGCGCGCGCAATGTTCAAACAGGCTGGCCGACAGGGGCGAAACCGTCGGCAGAAAGAAATCGTCATGCACACCGGGCAAAAGCTCGGGCCCATCGAGAAACGGCACAGGTTCGTCCAGCACGCCCGCATCGCCCGATACGGCGACATAATGTGCAACGGCATGGCCCAGCCACACCCGGTCATCCGAGATCCGCGTGCGCACACCTTGCCCGGAATGGGGCAGCCACCAATGCTGAACATCGCCTTCGGGAAATTGTCGCGCCGCCGCACGCAACAGGTGCGCGCGGGTCATCTCGGGGCGCAGGGCGGCCAGTGTCATGCCGTCCTGCAACTGGTCGCGAAAGCCATAGGCGCCACTGGCCTGATAAAACCCGGCGCGCGCCCAGATGCGGCAGGCCAATGTCTGATACAGCAGCCATCCGTTCAGCAGGATGTCCGTCGCCCGATCCGGGGTGCGCACCTGCACCGATCCCAGAAAATCAACCCAATACCGCTTCACGCTGGCCAGCGTGGCGGCAGGATCGGCCGCGCGGTGACGCAGGATCAGCCCGCGCGCCGCCTCATCCGAGGCGGCCTGGCCAAGCAGCAGCACCAGATCCACCGTTTCGCCCGGAGCGAGGGCCAGACGCCGCTGCATCGCCG
>JAACVA010000177.1:7013-7928 GCA_009992615.1 Rhodobacterales bacterium | reverse complement strand
ACAGGCAAACAGCTTGTTCCCGTGGGGATAGCTGGTTTTCCAATGGCCCGGCGTGACGGTCAGCGGGCGCACAGCCACGCCCAGCGCCTCGAATGCGGCGCGTGCCGGGCCGGGCAGGGGCGCAGCGTCAGGCGTTTCGGGCACATAGGCGATCAGATCCGGCGCGGCACCGTTGTGATACCGCAAGGATGCAGCCAGCAAAATAGCCTGCGCGGTCAGGTGTTCGCCCTGGGCGATGAAGAAGAATGCCGTGCGCTCGGTCATGGCGTCTGGCCCGCGCGGCAATACCCGGCGGCCAGCATCGGGTCGAGCGTCAGACGTTCGGTAAACCCGTGGCGCGCCAGTACCGTTTCAAACCGTTGCAAATCGTCATGCCGGTCGCACCACAACGCCCCGGTCAAGACCACCACCTGTGGCACATGATCCGCCAACAGCCGCTCCAGCGCCGGGGCATCAACTGCGGTGTCGGCCAAGCTTACAACATCGGGCCGCAGCGCGACAAGATCGGGCACCTCGGCCTGCACCGACAGAGGCACAGCATTCTGCGCCGCAATCCAGGCAAAGGCGGCGCGCCAGCCCACCTCGCCCTGTTGCAGGTGAAGTTGCACGTCAGGGCGCACCCGCGCCAGATGCAGCGCGACAAAACCACAGGTAACCCCCAGTTCGACGTAGCACCCCGCCCCAGGCAGCAGCGCCGGCAGGTTGCGCGCGAGGTTGCGCAGATACTTGCCCTCGGCCAGCGCAAGCAGCGCGGTGGGCGGAAACAGCCGTGGATCGGCGGGCAGCAGCACCGCGTGATTGGCGTGCCAGTCCCGCGGCACGGCGGCGCTGACATCGACGGCCCCGCGCACCACCATGTCGGGCGGCTGTGCGGCGCGGGCCCGCGCGGCCGTGACCGGGGCGGCCGTGACCGGG
>JAACVA010000177.1:0-6966 GCA_009992615.1 Rhodobacterales bacterium | reverse complement strand
CCTCGACACGCGAAATCGGCACCGCGCCGGCGGCTTTCAGGCGCGCGACAAACCCGGCATAGTCGGGCGAAACCTTGAGTGTCGCCAGCCGCGCCTCAACCCGGTCAAGGGCCGCATGGTGCAGGCGGTGCAACACCGGATCGCACAGCAGACCGTTGAAAATATCGCGTCGCCGGGCGGAATAGCGCAGCATCGTGTCGTCGCGCACCTCATTGCGGTCCTGCAAGGCCCAGTAATCGTCGTTGTACTTGTCGGCCTTGTTGTTCACGTTGCCGCGAAACTTGCGGATCGCATAGGCATCGACGGATTTCACCGCATAATGGTTCATCTGCGCCCAGTCATAGCCCACGGTGCGGGCGATCGAGCGCCAGCCGCGAAACTTGAAATAATCCTCCATCGCGCGGCCCGATCCGTTCAGCCATTTCACCGTGGCTGGAAAATCGGTGTCCAGCGTCTTGTTCAACAGCTTGGGCCGGTGGATGCCCAGCCGCCAATGGGCCGGGTCGTATTTGAACAGCGTCTTGACCCCCCAGCCCTTGTTCCACATCGGCGGCGCGGCCATCAGATATTGCTCGCTCACCGGGGCGCGCGACCAGTCGATCCCCCCCCCCGATCCGAAGATGCGCCAGGTGATCACCATGCCGTTGGCGCCCCGCGCGACAATATCGTCCAGCATCAAATCAAGCGTGCCGTCGCCGTGGCGCAGGCACAGGAATTCGTCGGCATCAAACACCAGCACCCAATCGGCGCTGCACACCAAAGGATCATCAGTGGCGTGCCGGATCGCCGAGGGCTGCGGTTTTTGCCCTTTGGCGATGATATTGCGCCGGTGATGCGCCAGGCCCAGTTGTTCCAGCCGGATCAGCATGTCATCCGTACCGTCGGAACAATCGTTGGTATAGACCAGCAGATCGGTGAACCCCACAGCCATGTGATGGGCGACCCATTCCAACAGATACGGCCCTTCATCCTTCATCATCGACACGGCCAGCAGGGTGCCGTGGCGCGACGTGTTTTTGGCGGGAACCCCCGCGATTGGTTGTGCAACGCTCAATTCACTGCCCCGCATGATGCGAAATCTTCATTTTTTGCCAGCATAGCAAAAGCCCCGGCGCGCGCCAACAGGCCGGACTGGACAGGGCGAATCGCATAAGGCATTGTGTCGAAAATGGTAAAAATCAGCGTTGGGATTTGCGATTGCACCGCAATTTCCACTGCGGGCAGTGAGGGCAGACATGGAAAGACGGCCGGTGGCATCGCTGTGGATCGGCGGGCGGTTGAATTACATCAATCAGCTGTGCCTGTTGTCGCATGTCCAACAGGGGCATCCAACCACGCTGTACTGTACCGAGACCGTGGAAAACCTGCCCGAGGGCGTCAAGGTGCGTGCCGCTTCCGGGATCATGGATATTCCGATGGACATCGTTGCCGAGACCAGCGCATCGTTCCTGTCGAATGTCTTTCGCTATAAAATGATCCAGAAGACCGATGAAATCTGGATCGACTGCGATGCGTTTTGCCACGCCCCTTTTCCCGATGAGCTGGATCACATCTATGCCGGGCACGGGATGCGTGGCGCACTGAATTGCGGGGTGGTAAAAATTCCGCAAAAGGGTGCGCTGATGGCGGCGCTGTTGGAGTATTACGACAACCTGCCCCCTGCCCCGCCCTGGTTCAACGACCGCCAGAAGCGGCGGTTGGAGCGTCAGCCCGCGCACCTCCCCCATGCGGTGAAAATCTATAACGCCGAACGCACCGCCTTTGGGCCCCAGGCGTTCACCCATTTTGCCAAGGTCACCGGCGACATCGACCGGGCGATGGGGGCAGATGTGCTGTACCCGGTGCCGTTCCAGTTGAATGATGTATTCTTCGACCCGCATGGCCGGGTCGAAGGGTGGTTCACCGACGCCACGCTGTCGGTGCACCTTTATACCAACGGCACGCGGCCGTGGTGGCGCAACAACCCGCCGCTGAAAAATTCCTATGTCTGGCGGATGTGCCAAAAGCTGGGGGTCAACCCCAAGGACGCTCTGGGATGACACCCCGTCTGACCTTCGCCTATATCGTCGAGCCGCCCGAGTATCAGATTTTCGCCTGCACCCTTCTGGCCAGCATCCGGGCGCAGTTCGGCGCGGATGTGGCGGCGGTGGGCTATTGCCCCGAACACCGGATGGACGAATTGCACCCCGCCGTATTCAAGGCGCATGACATGATGGGCGCCGAGATACGACCGATGAACACGCAGGGCATGTGGGACAGCGATTATCCCCATGGCAACAAGATTATCGCGGCGATGCAGCCGCGCGACAGTGAATACAGCGCCTTTGTGGACAGTGACGTGCTGTTCCTGCGGCCCAACACAGCGGAAAATCTGATCCGCCCCGGCCATGTGTCGGCCTCTGTGGCCGCCTCGATGATCTGGGCCGGGCAAGAGATCTGGCCCGTCATATATGGTGCCTTCGACATGCCCCTGCCTGCGGCGCGCGTTGAATACATGCGCCGCCCGGTGGGGCCCGTCCTGCCGTATTACAGTGCCGGTCTGGTGGTGTTCCCCGAGAATGGCGCGCAGCGCTTTCCCGATGTCTGGTACGACACCGCGCGCGCCATCGACCGGATAGAAACTCTGGACAATCGCCGCCCCTATCTTGACCAGATGAGCCTGCCGGTGGCGATCCAGCGGGCCGGACTGGCCTGGAACGAACTTCCCGAGAGCCAGCATTTCATCATGGGCGGCCAGTTGCGCGGCGCCCCCCTGCCCGAGGGGCGCGAGGTGTTCACCGTGCACTATCGCCACAACGGCGTGCTGAAAGAATCCGGCCTGCTGGGCACCGCGCGCCGGTTGTTGCAAGATCACACTGGCGTGCCATTCGTGCGCCGCCTGACCGAGGGCAATGTGCGCGCCGCCCGCAAGACTGCCGAAAACTGATGGGCATTTCCCTGATCCCCGGCCTGTTTCTGGCCCGCCACGCCCACCGTGCAGCGGGGGCACAGCGCGGGCTTATCCTGGGGCGGCAGAAATTCCACATGCCGCCGCGCCGCATGGCCCGCTTTGTCGCAGCACTGAACGGTATGGGCTTTGCCGTGGACGAAGCCGCGATCACCCAAGCCGACGGGTTTACCGAAACGCTGTTCGCCGCACTCGGCTATCCGCCGATCGAGGCGATGGATTTCACCGCTGCCGAAGGCGCACAGCATATCCACGACCTGAACCAACCCCTGCCCGATCACCTGCGCGGCCAGTTCGACGTGGTGATCGACGGCGGCACAACCGAGCACATCTTTTACATCGGTCAGGCACTGGACACCTGCCATGCGCTTTTGAAACCCGGTGGGCTGATGCTGTCCTATGTCGCCTGCGACGGGTGGTTCGGGCATGGATTTTTCCAGACCGGTCCCGACGTGCCCTGGCGCTATTGGCACCACGCGCGCGGCTGCGAAATGCTTGAGGTGTCGGTCGTCGGGCGCAAGACGCCACGCCATGTTGTCACCATTCCCGACCCGACCGGCATTCCGCGCGGGGGCGAGAGGTTTTTCGAAGGCCCGCAGATGCTGCTGTATGCCTGCCGCAAACCGATCACCGCGCCCGCCTATGCGCCACCGATCCAGGGGCACTATGTCTGAACCCGTTGAAAACCCGCCGAAATCCGCCGCCGAAATCCAGGCCGACCGGTTGATCCGGCGGCATGACCGCAACCTGCGCAAAGCCCGCGCCGAAGGATTCATGGCCGGGGTCTGTGCCATGCTGCGCCCCGGCGACACCGTGCTGGACTGTGGTGCCAACATCGGTATGGTCAGCGCGCAACTGGCCGCCACCCCGGCCCGTGTCATTGCCTATGAACCCGATCCTTACGCCTTTTCCCGCCTTGGCGACCGCTTTGCCGACACGCCAAACATCACCCTGGTGAACGCGGCCGTCGCCGCGCACCCCGGCACCGTGCGGCTGATGCGGGCCGAGAATTTCGATGCCAACCCCGAGGGGGCGTCCGTGAAATCCACCATCCTCGACGGCGGGCGCGCGATCAATGCAGACACCGGCCTTGACGTGACATGTCTGTCGTTCCTCGACATCCTGCGCGATCTGGCCAGCGCCGACCGCCCGCTGGCTTTCGTCAAGATGGACATCGAAGGCGCCGAGCTGGAAATCCTTGAAACCATGTTGGCCCAGGATATGTTCGGCCATATCCGTTGCCTCGTCGCCGAAACCCACGAACGCAAATTCAAACATCTGCGCCCCCGGTTCCGCGCCCTGCGCAGCGAAATCGCCTCTCGGTTCGCAGTCGGCCATGTCAACCTTGACTGGATTTGAGACCGCGACGCTTCTTCTTGCGCCTTGGGATTTACTCGTGGGAATAAAGGTGGATTCCCGCTTTCGGTATTTGAAACAAGTTGTCCATCGGTTTCATGCGGTGTCTCTGATTTCAGGGGCGCTCGTTTCGGTTTCAGGGTTGAACAATACTGGTCCGGCGGGTTGCAAGTTGCGGGTTTTGCCTGACCAGAGTTGCGAATTTTGAGTGCGGGCATTTGCATGGCGACCGGCGCATCTGGCGAGCGATGCATGGTCAAAGTGGACCTGTCGTTGTTTGGTGCCGCTCTTTTGATAGCGTTATGTGCAGCAAAGGAGATGAACCATGGGCACAGGAAGAACGGAAGAATTCCGCAAGAACGCAGTGCGAATCGTACTGACACTTCGGCTTTCGCGGCAGCATGTTGCTGACGACTTCGATGTCGGAAACCGGATCATGAGGATTGCAGCCGGCTATTCGGATGGCAATGACGCGGTGGAACTGAGCAATGTTCGTTATTCAAGGTCACCCTCGAGCGCAATCCACAGAAGGGTGCGGCGCTGTGCCCGCAGCCCACGATCTCACAGATCGAGAACCTGCCCAAGACGCGTGATCTGATCCAGGTGGCGGGGACGCCCCTTATGAACCGCCCCACGCCATTTCCATAACGGCAAATTGCGCTCGGGCGGTTCAACCCAAATGATCCGCCAGCCTTAGGGACAGTTGAAGAAGTGCAAGGGTTGGGTTGTTGTAACCGGCGGTGGTGTAAAGTGACGACCCCGCAACGAATATGTTGTCGGACCCAAATATTTTGCAGTTTGCATCGACCACGCCGAATTTCCCGGAATGCGACATGCGGGTTCCGCCCATATGGTGGTACCCTGCCAGTTCACCGTCCAGCGGATATTCACCCTTTTTGTAAACCCAGTCATCCAGTCGCACCCGGCCCAGGTCCCTGTTCATGATCCATTTACTGAACTGATCTGCACTGACCTCCATGGTTTTCCTGTCGATACTCCCTTTCTTCCAAAACAGTTCGGTCAACGGGACACCGAAACGATCCTGATCGGTGAGCGACAAAGCAACGCGGTTTTCAAAGTCTGGCGCTTGTTCCCAAGCAGCTAGGAACCGATAGGCACATATCAGATTTTTCCCGGCAAGGCCAGCGGCCCATTCTCCAATTGAAGGGGCCACGCACAAAAGATCCTTGACCAGCCGTTTTGTCGCCGAGTCACCCTGTTTCTGAATGACAAAGCCGCAACCCAATACGCCAAATTTCTTTTGTATCTCTGAAGTGATCGAATAATATCTTTCTGTGGTGACGTCTTCGTTCAGCAGGGCTTCGCCTAATGTAAAATGCGGATGCTCCATCCAGTAGCGACCGATTGGTAGGTTTTCTTCAAAGAACTCACCTCTATGTCGCTGCTCGACCCAAAGCAACTGCCGCGAATTTTCGATACCGCCCATCGCAAATACGAACGCATCGGCATTCAACTTAAAAGACACATCCTGGTAATTCTTGAAATGGGCCGACTGCACACGGCGGTCAGCCCCTGAGAAATCATAAAAGTTTGCATTTATGAAAAGATCAATATCGCCAGATTCGATGATTTCATCTGCATATTTATCCAGAAAGTGAACTGGTTTGGAATGTTTGAATTCAATTCTTTTAATTCCATGTTCGGCATCAACAATTTCTTCCGAGAAATTGCTATCAACTTCTACGATCTTGCAAGCCTCGATCAAATAGGCATTGACATCCTGAAACTCAATCGGCCATCTGTATTTCTCGCCCATATCATCCCGCTCGAAGTCGTTGGGCTCGAATGATCTTGACCAACCTCCCCAGTGATTGGTCGATCCGCCAAAGAAACGCAGCCGCGCGGACGCGAGATCAAAATACGGGTCACCAAAAACTTTTCCGGTGTATATATCTTGTGAATCATGAGAATAATCAAAATCCCCCGCCTCGCAAAGGGCAACGCGTTTCCCCTTTTGGGCCAGTTTCAAGGCAATGGTGATGCCAGCAGCGCCAGCCCCGATGACGCAGACATCATATTGATCTTCGGGCGGTCTTTCGAGCTTGTTAAAATCAATAAGCATCAGATATCCTCATCTTTTAGAACCCAGCCGCCTTCGACACGGGATGTAAAAAAACTACGAAGTACAGGAATGTTCGAGGCGATGCCAAAAAGTAGAATTGAAAAAGTAAACATACGTCGTTTCATAAAACTTCTCGTCCAGTTAATTGTTGCCGACATTCCCCAAGTGGCCTGCGGCTTGACGGCAAGATCACCTGATTTTTTCTGCTTAACAAGTGTTTTTCACCTGAGCGGCTGCCCGTGCCGGGTTCAGCGAACGGAACGCCCGGCGTATTGATGCCGCCCCGACACCGCCTTCGAAGCGCGAGATCGTTAATGGGCGCACGGTGGCCGACCCTATGGATGGCTATTGCAAGAACGACCTGTTTCCCTTGCTTGCAAATGTCAGCGCGTTGCAGGCCGTTACCCTTTTGCGCAACTTTCAGAGCGCGCACCCACTTGTGATCGTATCGGCCGCACCAAGGGCGGCTGGCGCGTCAGTGTCGTGCGCCGCAAAATCACCGCACCGACAGCCTCTCGTTGGGTGGCCGAAAGGCGCGCTGGAGTTTTCGCTGACCCGCCTCATCCTTCTGCAACCTGGA
>JAACVA010000176.1:4730-7019 GCA_009992615.1 Rhodobacterales bacterium | reverse complement strand
CTTTACCGATGCCCGCCTGGCCCATCTGACCGGTCGGGACGAGGCACAGGTGCGCCGCGCCCGCCACAATCTGGGCGTGCGGGCGGTGTTCAAACGCATTGACACCTGCGCCGCCGAGTTTGAGGCGCAGACGCCCTATATGTATTCCACCTATGAAACCCCGGTCATGGGCGAGGTGGAATGCGAAGCGCGCCCGACTGACCGCAAGAAGGTTGTGATTCTGGGTGGTGGACCGAACCGCATCGGTCAGGGGATCGAGTTTGATTATTGCTGCTGTCACGCCTGCTATGCGCTGTCGGACGCGGGTTATGAAACCATCATGATCAATTGCAACCCCGAAACGGTTTCCACCGATTACGACACCTCCGACCGGCTTTATTTCGAACCGCTGACGTTTGAACATGTGATGGAAATCCTGCATGTCGAACAACAGAACGGCACGCTGCACGGCGTGATCGTACAGTTCGGTGGGCAGACGCCCTTGAAATTGGCCAATGCGTTGCAGGATGCGGGCATTCCCATCCTCGGCACCACCCCAGATGCCATCGACCTGGCCGAAGACCGCGAGCGGTTTCAGGCCCTGCTGAACGAATTGGGGTTGCGTCAGCCGGTGAACGGCATTGCCCGATCAGATGCCGAGGCGATGCAGATTGCCCAAAGGGTTGGCTATCCCCTGGTGATCCGCCCGTCCTATGTGCTGGGCGGGCGCGCGATGGAGATCGTGCGCGACGACGCGCATCTGGCCCGCTATATCCGTGACGCCGTCAAGGTGTCGGGCGATACACCTGTGTTGCTGGACAGTTACCTGTCGGGCGCGGTCGAGGTCGATGTCGATTGCCTGTGCGATGGTACGGCGGTGCATGTGGCCGGCGTCATGCAGCATATCGAAGAGGCGGGCGTGCATTCCGGCGATTCGGCCTGTTCCCTGCCGCCCTACACCCTGTCTGACGATCTGATTGCCGAGATGGAAAAACAGACCGCAGCCATGGCGCTGAAGCTGGGTGTCGTAGGGCTGATGAACGTGCAGTTCGCCATCAAGGACGGCGACATCTATGTGCTCGAGGTGAATCCCCGCGCATCGCGCACCGTGCCGTTCGTCGCCAAGGCAACCGATTCGGCCATTGCCAGCATTGCCGCCCGGCTGATGGCTGGCGAAAAGCTGAGCGATTTTCCCAAACGCCCGCCCTATCCGGCCGGCACCGGCCCCGACGACACCCTGCCCTATGCCGATCCGATGACCTTGGCCGATCCGGCAATGCCCTGGTATTCGGTGAAAGAGGCGGTTTTGCCCTTTGCCCGTTTTCCCGGAGTCGATACCCTGCTGGGGCCGGAAATGCGATCGACCGGCGAGGTGATGGGATGGGACCGGTCCTTTGCGCGGGCGTTCCTCAAGGCGCAGATGGGGGCCGGGGTGCATCTGCCCACGGCGGGCACTGTGTTTCTGTCGATCCGCGATGCCGACAAGACGGAACAATTTCTCGACACGGCCCGCATCCTTGTCACCCTTGGGCTGTCCCTGACCGCGACCAAAGGCACGGCGGCCTTCCTGCGCGCCAATGGCATCACCACGGGCGAGGTCAACAAGGTGTACGAGGGCGGGCGCACCATCGTCGACCTGATGAAGGACGGCGGCATTGCCCTGGTGATGAATTCGACCGAAGGCGCGCGCGCCATCGACGATTCCCGATCCATGCGCAACGTCGCCCTGATGGACAAGATCCCGTATTTCACCACCCTTGCCGCCTCCCATGCCGCAGCGCTGGCCATGCAGGCCCGGGAAGAAGGCGAACTGGGCGTGCGGCCGTTGCAGGGCTGACCCGGCCGTCAGAAAGGCCGCGTGATACCGCGAAGGTATCACCCAACCCGTCCATCGGGCCTTGGCGTTGGCGCGGCCAAAGCGAGGACGCCGAAGCGCCGCGCGAAAATCAATCTGGCTCTTCGTGCTGCCTGTCCTTGTGCTGGCGCGGCCTACGGGGCAAAGTGCGACAAAACCCCACAGCCTCGAGGCCCCATGCCCCCCATTGTCCCTGTTTCCGATCTTGAAACCTTCTGCCACGCCGCTCTCGCCGCTGTCGGTGCCGACACTGCGACCGCACGCGATTGTACATCTTCGATCATGCACGGATCGCTGCACGGGGTGGAAAGCCATGGCGTGCGGTTGCTGCCTCATTATGTGAAGGCATTGCAGGGTGGCCGCCTGAACAAGACACCCGAGCTGCGCTTTACCCAGACGCGGCCCGGCAGCGGCCTGTTGGACGGTGACAATGCCCAGGGTGCGCGCGCCACCTA
>JAACVA010000176.1:0-4662 GCA_009992615.1 Rhodobacterales bacterium | reverse complement strand
CGTCGCATTTCGGCCCGGCGGGCGCTTATTCCCTGCGGGCGGCACAACGCGGGATGCTGGCGTTGGTCACCTGCAATTCCGACAGCTTTGTACGTCTGCACGACGGGGCACAGCGGTTTCACGGCACCAATCCCATTTCCGTGGCCTGCCCTGCCCCCGAAAACCCCTGGCTGTTGGACATGGCGACCAGCGCGGTGCCCTATAACCGGGTTGAACTGTACCGGTCGCTCGACAGGCCCCTGCCCGACGGCGTTGCATCCGATGCGACAGGTGCCGACACGACCGATCCGCATATGGCCGATATGCTGGCCCCGCTCGGCGGTGCCTTCGGGTTCAAGGGGGCGGCGCTGGGCGGTGTGGCCGAGGTGTTGTCGGCGGTGCTGACCGGCATGGGCTTGTCGGCCGATCTGGCGCCGATGGGCGGACCCGATTTCGCCACCCCACGGGGCTTGGGTGCCTTTGTCATCGTGCTGGACCCGGACGCCTTTGCCGGGGCCGGGATCGTGCAGGCGGGCGTCACCCGATACCTGTCGCTGCTGCGCGCCTCGCCGGCGCGACCGGGCACGACCGTGATGGCACCAGGCGATCGCGAATGGGCCGAGGCGGCGCGCCGCCGCGCCGAGGGCGTCCCGCTCGATCCGATCACCGCCACCAGCTTTGCCGACTTGGCGCGCACCCTGAACCTTACTCCGATCACCGGCTGAGGGCGCAGCCCTTCGGCGTGACCGTCAGTGTTGACACACGACGAGTTTGCGCTGGTTTGTTCCCCGCCGCATTGTCGGTGCCTTCCGGTGCAGATCCTGAACAGCGACCAAACCGCTGCGAAACAGGGAGTCGTGCAGCGACATCCGACAGAATTTCGCGCAATTGCGGGCGGCGTCGTCGTGGTCTGGAAAAGAAAAAGCCCGCCAAGACAGTATCTTGGCGGGCTTCAAAGCCAAAGCGGGTCTGGCGTTAGTCGCGGTTTCCGAAAATGCTCAGCAGCATCATGAACATGTTGATGAAGTTCAGGTACAAGCTCAGAGCACCCATGATGGCTGACTTGCCCAGCCACTCTTGATCCATCGCTTGGGCGTGAGCGACGTAATCGGTCTTGATCCGCTGCGTGTCATAGGCCGTGAGGCCCGCGAATATCAAAACGCCAATCACTGAAATGGCAAACATGATCGCCGGTGAGCCGAGGAAAATATTCACGATCGATGCCACAATCAGGCCAATAACGCCCATGATCAGGAAAGATCCCCAGCCTGAAATGTCTTTCTGTGTGGTATAGCCCCACAGCGACAGCCCCGCGAAGGAAATCGAGGTTACCAGAAACACTTGGGCGATGGACAGACTGGTGTAGGCGGCGAAGATATAGCTGATCGAAAGGCCCATCAGCGCCGAGAAGGCGTAGAAAAACAGTTGCGCACCGGCCGCCGACATACGGTTGAGCAGCGCACCGAAGGCAAACACCATGATCAGCGGGGCGAACATCACCAGCCATTTGAGCGGCGTGCCGAAGATGGCGGCAACCATCTGGTCGTTGGTCCCCACGGCCCAAGCCACACCTGCCGTCAGTAACAGGCCCACCGACATGGTGCTGTAGACCTTGTTCATATGGGCGCGAAGCCCTTGATCGATTTCGACCGAGCGGGCACCAGCCCCGGTTCGGATCGTTTGATAGTCAGCCATGGATCGCCTCCTGATGGGTAAAATTGTGAGGCGGCTGAAACGAAAGGGCCACCCTTGCCTCAGCATATTGGCAAGCGCGCCCCGTAATTCAAGGATGCAACCGCAGCATCGGCGATGTTTTTGCAGACAAATACCGCGTTTGCCCGGTTGACGTGGTTCAACGGCGCCATGTGGCCGGCACGTCCCAGGCGGCGCGGCGCGATTCGGCTTCGGCCTGTGCGCGGGTCAGCCCCAGATCAGCCAGCATCGCATCATCGAGATCGCGCAACTGGCGACGCTGGCGGCGGATCGCAAGCAGGTTTGACATAGTGGCCAACAGGCCGACCCGAGGACGGGCAGCATGGCCTTGGGCAAGCGGTTGGGTCAAGATCGACATGATTTTATCCTTTCCAGATCGTGAACTCGGATGCTCTGCGCATCATTTTCGTTGATGTATATGGCGCAGTGTGTTCAATATGAAAAACGAATGTTTATTACGTCAGACATCAAGGATTGTGATATGGCCCGAAATCTTGACATGACCGCGCTACGCTCGTTCGTGGCCGTCGCTGAAACCGGTGGCGTGACGAAGGCCAGTGGGTTTCTGAACCTGACCCAATCGGCCGTTTCGATGCAACTGAAGCGGTTGGAAGAAAGCATGGGGTTGAGTCTGCTGGACCGCTCGGCGCGCACGGTATCGCTGACCTCGGCCGGAGAACAGTTGTTGTCCTATGCCCGGCGGATGCTGGATCTGAACGATGAGGTGATGGCGCGGATGACCGCCACCGCATTCGAGGGGGAAATCGTGGTTGGCTTGCCGCATGACATCGTGCATCCGGCGATGCCGGCGGTGCTGCAA
This sequence comes from Rhodobacterales bacterium, assembly GCA_009992615.1. Classification (GTDB taxonomy): domain Bacteria; phylum Pseudomonadota; class Alphaproteobacteria; order Rhodobacterales; family Rhodobacteraceae; genus Oceaniglobus. Next base: position 2,150 of record JAACVA010000176.1, on the reverse strand, counting down.
CGCTTTGCCGCCGATTTTCCCCGCGTGCGGGTGCATCTGAAATCGTCGCACACCCGGCGGCTGAAACAGATGTTCGCCCGGGGCGAATGTGATTTCATCCTGACCACCGAGGACGAGGTGGAGCCTGGTGGCGAAACCCTGATCGAGCTGCCTCTGGTCTGGTTCGGCGCCCCCGGCGGCAGCGCCTGGCGCGAACGCCCGCTGCGCCTGGCCTTTTGTTCGAATTGCATCTTTCGCGCCGGGGCGCAACGCGCCCTGGACGCCGCTGGTATCCCCTGGGAAATGAGCGTGGAATCAGACTCGGATCCCGCCATCGAGGCGACGGTCAGCGCCGATCTGGCGATCACCGGAATGATCGAAGGTACGGCGCCCCGCTATATGGAGCAGATCAGCCATAATGGTGCCCTGCCCGAGTTGAAGCGACAGAAAATAAACCTGTATGCCGGGGAACTGGCCCAGGGCGAGGTGGCCAAGGGCATGGCGGCCCTGCTGCGTCAGCATTACCGTCTGTTGTAGGTGTCAGGGCGACCGGGTGGCAGGGCCACCGCGGCCCTTCGCCTTGCGCCCGGCACCCTCACGCGATGGTGATCACCACCTTGCCAATCGAAGCGCGGCCGCGCAACAGATCCAGCCCTTCGGCGGCGCGTGACAAGGGCAGGTGGTGGCTGATGTGCGGATGCAGCTGCCCGGCGACATACCAGGCGTATAGTTGTTTCAGGCTGTCGGTCAGGACCGCAGGCTTGAACGTCATGTAACCGCCCCAATAATAACCCATCAGAGTGATGTTCTTGACCAGCAGGTGATTGGCCGGCACCTGCGGCACATCGCCGCTGGCAAAGCCGACGATCACGATCCGCGCCTCGGGGTTGCAGGCCCGCAGGGCGGCGCGAAAAAGATCGCCGCCCACCGGATCAAAAACCACATCGACGCCGCCCATCGCCTTGAGCGCACCGCGCAGGTCATCCGTATCGCTGTCGATCAGGTGATCCGCGCCGGCGGCCTGCGCCACGCTCAGTTTCGACGCGCCGCGGGCGCAGGCGATCACCCGCGCCCCCATCCGTTTGCCGATTTCCACCGCAGCCAATCCGACGCCCCCGGCGGCCCCCAGCACCAGAAGGGTTTCCCCTTCTTGCAACCGCGCCCTATGCGCCAGCGCCACATGGGCCGTACCATAGGCCACCTGGAACGCCGCCGCATGATCGAAAGGCATGGCATCGGGCAGAGGCACACACCGCTGGGCGGCAAACACCCCCACCTGGGCCAGCCCGCCGTGCCCGGAAAACACCGCCACACGGGTGCCCACGGTCAACCCTTCCACCCCCGCCCCCAGGGCTGTGATGGTTCCGGCCAGTTCCATCCCCAAGGTGAACGGCAGCGGCGGTTTTTCCTGATACCGTCCTTCGGCCATCAGCAGATCGGCAAAGTTCAGCCCGCAAGCGGCAATTCGGACGGCCACCTCGCCCGGTCCGGGGTTTGCCGGTTCGACCTGACACAGGCCGGGCGGAAGGGCGTGGTCGGTGACCTGAAAGGCGTGCATCATCGGCTTCTCCTAGCTGAATCGCAGCTTAGACCAACTGCGAAAAAGCGTCGAGCGTATGGTTACACCGGACGCCATTCACCCTGAAGGAGAGTAAAAGCGCAGTGAATAGAACACGCAAAAGGCGAGTTAACAAAAGGTTAACGGGATTTGTCAGACGCTGGGTGAAAAACTAATACACTGTTGATATGAGGTTTTTCGTCACAGGCCACCAACCTGTCCTAAAAGCTAGGTTGAGTTGCCGTTCATTTTGACGTTTTGTTGCCAGCAAGATCAGTTTTTTTGGAGTTGCGTTATGAAACACCCCGTGGATGTACATGTCGGCAAACGTGTGCGGCACCGCCGCTGGATGCTGGGAATGACCCAACAGCAGTTGGCCGAGCATGTCGGGATCAAGTTTCAGCAGATCCAGAAATATGAAACCGGGATGAACCGGATCAGTGCGTCGCGCCTGTGGGACATTGCAGCGGCCCTCGACGTGCCGGTGGCCTTTTTCTTTGACGGCATGAGCGACGGCGAGGCAGCCGAGGGGGTGACATCGGGGCCGGTACGCGGTGATATTCTGGCCGACAAAGAGGCGCTTGAACTGGTGCGTTCTTATTATGCAATCCCC
>JAACVA010000175.1 GCA_009992615.1 Rhodobacterales bacterium | reverse complement strand
GGTTCTACAAGGAAGCCGGCCTGCTGAAATAACGGCACCCGCCGTTTGACCTGACCCGCCGGCGCTGCGTCGGCGGGTCATTCTGTTGCACCATCCGCCCATGCCCCGAGGAGCCCGACATGGCCGCAGAAAAGCTGACCGCAGAACAACTGGCCGAGATCGAGCGCAAGTATGACCCGGAATCGGCGTTTCGCGCGACAGGCCGAAGCATGGCTGCGGTCATCACCACGGCGCTTGTGGCGATGTCTGTCTATCATTTCTATGCCTCGGGTTTTGCCCTGATCCAGGAGCTGACGCATCGCGGCATCCACCTGGCCTTCGTGCTGGGGCTGGTTTTTCTGCTGTTTTCGTGGCGCAAATCGCTGTCAACCGAAATGGCCCCTGCGGCATGGTATCGCTTTGACGGGGTTCCGGTGTTTGACATCATTCTGGCGATGCTGGGCATCGTTGCGGCAATGTATCTGCCGCTGTTGCCCTCGGCCGCTCTGGCGCAGCGGGTGGGCAACCCGTCGGCCAGTGATGTGTTCATGGGCTCGGCTTTGCTGTTGTTGACGCTTGAGGCATCGCGCCGGTCGGTGGGCATCACCCTGCCGCTGATCGCCATCGGGTTCATCGGTTTTGCGCTGTTCGGGCCGTGGATGCCCGGGGCGCTGAAACATGGCGGGGCCAGTTGGGCGGGTCTGGTCAACCACCTGTATATGACCAATCAGGGGATCTATGGCATCGCCATCGGGGTGATGGCGAAATATGTGTTTCTGTTCATCCTGTTCGGGGTGCTGGCCACGCGGATCGGGCTGGGCCAGTTGTTCATCGACCTCGCCATGGTGATCGCGGGCCGCTATGCGGGCGGACCGGCCAAGGTGGCGATCTTTTCATCGGCGTTCATGGGCACGATTTCGGGATCGTCCATCGCCAACACGGTGACCACCGGCGCGCTGACCATTCCGGCGATGAAAAAGGTCGGCTATTCCAGCCGCTTTGCCGCCGCGGTCGAGGCGACATCTTCAACCGGCGGGCAGATCACGCCACCGATTCTGGGCGCTGCGGCTTTCATCATGGTCGAATATCTGGAAATGCCGCTGCGCGACATTCTGGCGGCAGCTCTGTTTCCGGCATTGCTGCATTATTTCGGCATTTTCATCATGGTTCACCTTGAGGCAAAACGCCTGGGGCTGCGGGGCCTGCGCGCCGAAGAACTGCCGAAAGCATGGCTGGTGCTGCGCCAGAACTGGATGTCGATCATCCCGCTTGCGGTTCTGGTGTATTTCATCCTGTCCGGTCGCACGCCTGATTTTGCCGCCGTTTATGGCATCATCGCCTGTGTGGTGGTCGGCTTCCTGAATCCACTCAACCGGCTGACGCTGCGCGATTTCGTCACCGCCCTGGCCTCGGGCGCGCGCAACACCATCGCCGTGGGGGCGGCTGCGGCCACGGTGGGTGTCGTTGTCGGGGTTGTCACGCTGACCGGGGTCGGGTTCCGCCTTGGCTATGTCGTGGTGCAGACGGCGACCGACATCGGCGGTTTCCTGTCAACGGTTTGGCTGCTGGATTATTTCACTGTGGGGCAGTGGGCGCTGTTTGTGTCGCTGATCCTGATCGCCTTTTCCTGCATCATCATGGGGGCGGGCATTCCCACCACGGCCACCTATATCATTTTGGTTGCGGTGGCGGCGCCGGCGCTGTCGCAACTGGGGGTGCAGCCTTTGGTGTCGCACTTTTTCGTGTTTTACTATGGCGTTCTGGCCGACATAACGCCGCCCGTGGCCTTGGCCGCCTATGCCGCCGCGGGGATTTCGGGATCGAACCCGTTTCAAACCGGCAATACGGCGTTCCGGCTGGGGATCGCCAAGGCGCTGGTGCCATTCGTCTTCGTCTATTCGCCATCGCTGTTGCTGGTGGCGGAAGGGTTCAGCTGGCCTGCCTTCTTCACCACGCTGGCCGGTGCCATGTTGGGCATTGCCTGTATCGGCGCGGCATTCTCGGGGTATATTCTGACGAAAATGTCGCAGGCCGAGCGGTGGTATCTGGGCCTTGTGGGGCTGTTGTTCGTGGCACCGGGCCTGAGCACAATGGCGATCGGCGTGGCGGCACTTTCTCCTGTGCTGTACCGGCAATGGTTGCGGCGCGACCCGGTTGTCCTTGCGCACCCTGGGCCATGAACCGGCGGTGGTTTCTCTGCGGGGTTGGGCAGGGCGTGTCAACACAGCGGAACTGGAAATAACCTGTATGTCCAGGAAAACCCTGAACAAGGCAAACCTAGAAAAGTTGGGCGCAGAACAACTGGCCGCGCTGGTGATGGAACTGGTGCAGGGCAGTGCAGCGCTTCAGCGCCGCGCGCGGATGGAGCTGAGCGCCGCGCAGGGCGCCGCGGATGTGGCCGCCGATCTGCGCAAAAGGTTTGCCGCGCTGCGTCGCGCGACCAGTTTTGTGAACTGGCGCAAGCAAAGGGAGATGGTGAAGGATCTCGGTTCGCTTCTGGCGATGATCGAAACCGCCATCGCGCCCGATGATGCCCCGGAGGCGTTTGAACTGCTGTGGTCGTTCCTGCAACTGACCCCCGCGATCCAGCACAGGACCGATGACAGCAATGGCGCGATCAGCGATGTCATGCGGCAGGCTGTGCAGATCATCGCCAGCATTTCACCGCGCCTTTCCGTGGACCCCAGAACGCTGGCCGAGCGTATCCTCGATGCCGTCGCCGATGCCGGATATGGCGAATTTGACGGGATCATCCCGGCCACCGCCGAGGCCCTTGGCGCGGACGGGCTGGAACATCTCAGACAGATTACCAACGGCTGGGCCGACAGCCCGCCCAGCGCGGACGAGCTGGAACAATACCGCAGCTTTGGCTTTTCCTCCGACGCCGAAAAAAGCGTGCGGCGCAACAAGGACATCACGCGGTCGGTCATCCTGGCCGATGTCGCGGATGCGCAGGGCGATGTGGACGCCTATATGGCGCGGTATTCGGCCGAGCAACTGACATTCGGCACCATTGCCCCCGGCGTCGCCCGCCGATTGCTGGCGGCGGGCCGTGTCGACGATGCGTTCGACGTTGTCCGTGGCGCCATGGCGGCCGAACAGGGGGCCGCGTTCCGGCTGTTCCGACAGGATCTAGACGAAGTTTATGAAGAATGCCTTGAAAAGCTGGGCAGGGGGAATGACCTCAAGGCGCATCTGTGGGACAGGTTCACGCAGACCCTCAGCGCGCCAAGTCTGCGGAAATATCTGAAACTGCTTCCTGATTTCGATGATCTTGAAGCGGAAGAAAAGGCATTGACGTTTGCGCAAACCTATCCCCACCTCGGCGCTGTGCTTGGTTTTCTCGTCGACTGGCCCAGTCACGACCGTGCGGCACGGGTCGTGTTGGCGCGGGCCGACGATCTGGACGGGAACGCCTTTGACAGGCTTACGGCGGCGGCTGATGCGCTTGAGGCCGGGCATCCGCTGGCCGCTGCGGTGATCCGTCGGGCGATGGTGCGTGACACGCTGGATGGCGCAAAGTCCAAAAGATACCGCCACGCCGCCCGCCACTTGGCAGAATGCCAGTCCTGCGACGCGGCAATAGACGATTACGGTGATTTCCCGACGCACACGCAATTTGTTGCAGATCTCAGACAGAAACACGCCCGAAAGTTTGGCTTCTGGCAGGTGGTTGACAGGTGACGCCCAGCTGGCGCGCACGTCATCGTTGCGCGGCCAGCACGGCACGCAGGATCACGGCTTCTTCATCGGTGGGTATCATTGCGGCGATGACGCGGCTGTCGGGCGTGGAAATCACCGTTTGGCCTGTGCTGTTCGCCGTTTCATCCGCAGACAACCCCAGCCAGCCAAGGCCGTCCATCACCCGTGACCGGATGACCGGCGCGCGTTCTCCGATTCCGGCAGTGAACACCAGCGCATCCAGCCCGCCCATCGTGGCGGTCAGCGCCCCGATCTGGCGCAGGATCATGTGCACGAACAGCGCCACCGCCTCGGCGGCCTCGGGGGCCGGGCTGGCCAGCAGATCGCGCATGTCCGAACTGAGACCCGACACGCCCAGAAGGCCGCTTTCGCACGCCAAAAGCGTTTCCAGCGCATCAACGCCCATCCCTTTGTCGCGCATCAGGTGCAACAGAACGCCCGGGTCGATCTGGCCACAGCGGGTGCCCATCATCAACCCGTCCAGCGCGGTGAAGCCGGTGGTGGTGTCCACACTGCGGCCTTGGCGCAGGGCGCACAGGCTGGCGCCGCTGCCCAGATGCGCCACGATCACCCTGCCCTGTGCCACCTCCGGCCCCAGCAGATCGGGCAGGCGCCCGGCGATATAATCGTAGGACAAACCGTGGAAACCGTAGCGCAGGATGCCTTCATCCGACAGGGCGCGGGGCAATCCATACAACTGCACAAGGCGCGGGTGGCCGCGATGGAACGCAGTGTCGAAACAGGCAAGCTGTTGGGTGCCGGGCCAGCGCGCGGCGACGGCACGAATGCCGGCAAGGTTGAAGGGTTGATGCCCCGGCGCCAGCGGGCACAACGCGTCAAGCATCGCCATGACATCATTCGTGATGCGGGCCGGTTCGCGGAAGCTGCGCCCGCCGTGCACCACCCTGTGCCCTGCGGCGACCACATCAATCTGGCCCAGATGTGCCACCAGAAGCGACAAAAGCCAATCAATCAGCGCATCGGTATCGCCGGCGGTGGTTCCGTCGGGGCAAAAGCCCTGTTTCGTGTCAGGCGTGCGCAGCGTCAGATGCGGCGCGCTTCCGATGCCTTCGATGGCACCATGGGCCCGGCGCACCGCAGTGTCGGCGTCATGCACTGAAAACTTGATGCTGGACGAGCCGGTGTTCAGAACAAGAAAAACCCGCTGCATCAAAGCGCCCCGTTGGGCAAGGCCGGGGCGAGACGGGCGTCAATCACCCCAGTCGCGGTACTTGAGCTGGCCGGATGGGGCATTGGTTTGGCATTCATGGTGCAACCTTCCATTCGGGCGGAGGCGATTTCGGCGCGCCAAACTACATAAGGCAGAAGCAGGGTTGCGGCCACTGCCATTGGCAAAAATCTTTACCTGTGTTCGCCCGAACCGGCCTCGGCCAGATCCCGGGCGAAGCGGTTTTGCGTTTCGATCGCGCGGGGCAGATCGAGGGTGACAATGTGGCCATCGCGCACCACCTGTCGGCCTTCGACGAACAGGTCACGCACCTGTTCCGGCCCCGCCAGCAACAGCGCGCTTTTGTCCCAACTGCCCGCCTGGGCAAGGGTTCCCGTGGTCCAGAGCGCAACGTCTGCACGCCGACCTACGGCGATCTGGCCTATGTCGTCGCGCCCCAGCACCGCCGCTCCGCCGCGTGTTGCGATCCACAGCGCTTCGGCCACTGGCATTGCATCGGCACCCGCAGCCACCCGTTGCAAAAGCAACGCCATGCGTGCCTCGGCCATCAGATTGCCCGTGTCGTTGCTGGCCGATCCGTCAACCCCCAGCCCGACCGCGACCCCCGCGTCGCGCAGCGCCCGCACCGGCGCGATGCCCGACCCGAGGCGGCAGTTGGAACAGGGGCAGTGGGCCACGCCGGTGCCGCTGCGGGCGAACAGTGCGATTTCACGCGCGTCCAGCTTGACACAATGGGCGTGCCACACATCGTCGCCGGTCCAAGCCAGATCCTCGGCGTATTGGCCAGGGCGGCAGCCGAACTGGGACAGCGACCAGGCGATGTCTTCGTCGTTTTCGGCCAGATGTGTGTGCAGGCGCACGCCTTTGTCACGGGCCAGCAGCGCAGCGTCGCGCATCAGGCCGCGGCTGACCGAAAACGGTGAACACGGCGCGACACCGACACGGCACATCGCGCCCGGCCTCGGGTCATGAAAACGGTCGATCACGCGGATCGTGTCGTTCAGGATGTCCGCCTCACGTTCGACAAGGGTGTCGGGGGGCAGCCCGCCCAGGGATTGCCCGATCGACATGGCGCCGCGCGTCGGGTGAAACCGCAAACCAATTTCGCGCGCCGCCTCGATCGTGTCATCCAGCCGGGCGCCGTTGGGATAGAGATAGAGGTGATCGGAACTGGTCGAACAGCCGGACAGGGCCAGTTCCGCCAGACCGATTGTGGCCGAAATACGCATTTCATCGGGCCCGAACCGCGCCCAGATCGGATAAAGCCGTTGCAGCCAGCCGAACAACAGCGCGTTCTGTGCACCCGGCACAGCGCGGGTCAGGGTTTGGAAGAGGTGGTGATGGGTGTTGATCAGCCCCGGTGTGACCACGGCGTCGGTGGCCACAACAGGCTCTGCCCCGGTCAGGGGCAGGTCGGGGCCGATCTCGGCGATCACGCCCGCGCGCAGGCGAATGTCCTGGCCGTGCAGCACCCGGCCAAAGCCGCCCGAATCGTCCATTGTCAGGATCGTATGGGCGCCCCGGATCAGGACATGGGTCATCCCGTTACGCTGCGCAACAGCGCCAGCGCCTGGGCATGGACCGTGCGGTTGGCGGCGGCCAGAACGCGCCCACCCTGATGCACCGGGCCGCCACTCCAGTCGGTGACGATGCCGCCCGCCGCGTGGATCACGGCGATGGGGGCCTGCACGTCATAGGCCTGCAATCCCGCTTCGATCACCAGGTCGATCTGGCCGGCGGCGACAAGCGCATAGGCATAGCAATCCATACCATAGCGGGTCAGCCGCGCCCGTTCGGCCACGGCGCGAAAGGCGCGGCCCTCGGTGGCGCTGCCAACTTCGGGAAAGGTGGTGAACAGGATTGCCTGGTCCAGTGGCCGCGCCGCACGGGTCGTCAGATCGGCGCGGCCCTGCGGCCCCTCGACCCAGGCCGCGCCAAAGCCGCCAACAAAGCGTTCGCTGATATAGGGTTGGTCAATCACACCCAGACACGGCCCGTTCTCATCGCCAACGGCAATCAGCACGCCCCAGGTGGGCGTGCCCGACAGATACCCCCGCGTGCCATCTATCGGGTCAAGCACCCAGGTCAGGCCGGAGGTGCCGGGGGTTGCGCCGAATTCTTCGCCCAGGATCGCGTCGTGCGGGCGCAGCCGGGCCAGCACGGC
>JAACVA010000174.1 GCA_009992615.1 Rhodobacterales bacterium | reverse complement strand
GCCATCTTCTCGTCGGTCCTTCATTAACAAGCCAGAGCCTATCAACTGGTCCGAAATTCCGCGACCACCTCTGACCTCTTCGCGGTGCTGTACGGCTGCGGTCACAACATCCGCATGATCCTGCGCCACCTGAGGATGTTTTTGTGCCAGTTCAGCTGGCTGATCACGCTGATCCGAAAGATCACGCGTGGTGCAGGGCGCCATCAGGAACTCCAAATCGCCGCCTGAGATCGTTGTTCAGCGTGAACCGAGTGGGATGCCAAGATGCCTGACCCCCTCTCAGCAGAATTTCCAGACTTGAGGTTATGGTACCCAATTGCCCGAATTTCCAGACCAACGGTTGCTCTATCCCGATTTGCGCAACAGAGTCACTTGGATCACCTCTGTCCTGCCAAGTGCTCATCGTGCGACTACTCCGTTGGGGCATTCGCGTTCCTACCGGCCAGAATAACGCTGATTGAATATGCGTTTTCGGGTGACAGACCCTCGATAACCTTTGCAGCGACATCAGGTCGCATACGGCCCAAGAAACCAGCAGCAAAGGCAGGTGACATGGTTTCAAACAATAATGCAGCTTCTTTGGGCCTCATACTTTCATAAACCGCTGTCAGACGAGCCACATCGTCCTCGGCGGCATTGGCTGCGCGCGCCAATGTTGCTTCGAGTTTGCCTTCAGCTTCTTCCAAGGCGACCAGCTGCTGCGAAATTTCCTGTTCAGCCTTGGCCAAGTCCACGGAGCGCTTATCATAATAATCCTCGCGCACGGCAACCCGGGCTTCGCGATCAGACAAAGCCGCAAGAAGCGCTTGTATATCTGGTGAAGTGTCGCATTGTGGCGGTGTATTTTTTTCAGTTTTTTCGATTTCCATCTCGCTCATTTCTTTTGCGATGGCCGATGCCGGTCCCCCGAGAAACCGCAGAACACTGGAAACGACCAACAGAAGGGCTAAAATTGACAATGGGCCGAATTTCAAATTTTCGCCTCGTTTCTTAAGAGATTTCAAGCGGTATACCTTTTCATACATGGCGGTGGCTTGCAAAGAAGGATTGAACAGGTGGGCTACCTTTCAGTGCGGATTTAGTTGATTCGGCTGCTGCCGTCTCTGGATCAGGCCGGCGGAATGCCACTGGCGCGACTTCGTCAGGAAGGGCCGGGATCGCGGGTTCGCTCAAGTCATGTAAGGCAGCAACATGCAGTTCAAGGCGCCGGGCTACATCCTCGGCACGTGTGGACAGCGACTCCAGTTTCTCCCCGGATGTTGCAGCTTGCGCTTGCGCGGCCTGAAGTGTGCGGGTCATATCGTCGACCCGCGCTGATAGCACCGCTATTGCACCGCCCACACCCTTTTCGAGATCAGTGAATCGAGTCAGTCGGCGTGAAAGCATCACACAATAGAATGCCGCCCCGAGTGCGCCTGCAATTAAAAGGATATCTGCAATCAGTGTCATCGGTCACCCTCAGTTCAATACGAATTCCATGATCAAGAGATCGCGCACACGTCCCTCACCGACTACGATTTGGACGCGGCGCAGCATCTGAGCGCGCAGGCGAGTCAGCGCGCCGGGTTCTTCCAGTTCAGCCGGTTCAATAGCGCGCAGGTAGCCGTTCAAGACGTCAACAACCCGAGGTAATAGCAACGTCACATCGGTGGCCTGGGATTTGTTGACTTCAAGCTGCGCCTGAAACCTAAGGTGTCGCACGGTGCTGTCCGGCCCGAGAGACACGAGAAACGGAGCAATTGGTACAAAGGCGATATCGGGTAACCCCGGCACTGTTGGCGAGTTTGCGCCTGCTACGTCTTCTCTCGAAGCGAATAAAAGACCTGACCATGTCATATAAAAAGTGCTGCCGCCCAAAAGGGCCGCCAAAACTGCGCCAATTATTACGCCTTTCAGGCGTGACTTGTGGGATGCTGCGGCCTTGGGCATTCCGGCGTCCGCGTTTGCCATGTGAGTCCTCGAAATTTTTTATCTCGATTCTCTTCTAACCCCAATCCAACTAACCAAATGTTAAGGGCCTTGATGCAGGTTGGCAGCAAGACGGGCCAGAAGCCCGATTCATCAGGAGGATCGTCTTGCAGCAGACTCTTTTGGTTTGGACTAAGTTGTCCATACAGCGCCAGGCGGTCGCGATATTGGCTGCAGTTGCAATTGTCGTTGCCGTCCTAGGTTTGACCAGAATGGCAACATCACCTTCGTTGACACTCCTGTATTCGGGATTGGAGAACGGCGCCGCAGGTGAGGTCATTCAAGCTCTCGAGGCGCGCGGGGCGGCGTATGAAGTGCGTGGCGCATCGATTTTCGTCGATAGTACCACGCGCGATGAACTGAGGCTCACCCTTGCATCCGAGGGGGTGCCGAAAAGCAACGTTCAAGGCTACGAACTTCTGGATACCTTGTCAGGATTTGGTACCACATCGCAAATGTTCGATGCCGCTTACTTGCGTGCGAAAGAAGGTGAACTGGCGCGCACGATTGTGGCCAGCCCTAACATTCAAAATGCCCGCGTGCATATCGCTAATCAATCCAACAAACCGTTTAAGCGAGAGTTGCCACCGACCGCATCGGTTACCGTGACCACCACCAACGGTGGATTGTCGCTTGGACAGGCGAAGGCGTTGCAGTTCCTTATATCATCAGCCGTTGCCGGCTTGGCAGTGGATAATGTGTCGATAATTGATACCAGAGGCGGCATCATCCTGTCGTCAGACGGTGATGAATTGGTCCAGGGCCAGACTGATGGCAAATCTGTTGAAATCAAACACAATGTCGAACGTCTTCTCGAAGCACGGGTCGGTTTTGGTAAAGCGGTTGTCGAAGTCAACGTCGAAACAATCACAGAGCGCGAACAAATTACCGAAAGGAGATTCGATCCAGAAGGACGCGTTGCCATCAGTTCAGACACCGAAGAAATATCGACTTCCTCGTCTGATCAAGGCAGCGGGGGGGTTACTGTCGCCAGCAACCTTCCCGATGGTGCCTCAGCAGATGGAGGCGACCGTTCTCAAGCTGAGAACTCGCAAGTCCGTGAACGCATCAACTATGAGGTTTCGGAAACCCAACGCGAAATCCTACGAAACCCCGGCGCCATTAAACGGCTTTCCGTGGCCGTGCTGGTTGACGGAATTAATAGCACTGACGCCGCTGGTATCGAAACTTGGCAACCGCGCTCTACGGAAGAAATGCAAGCGCTGCGCGAACTCGTTGCAGCGGCAATCGGTTTCGACGAGACACGTGGTGACAGTCTGACCCTCAAAACCTTGCAATTCGAAGCTTTGCTGCCGGAAGGTTCCCTCCCGGTGACGGGTTGGTTCGGACCGATCACCTTCGATGCGATGCGTTTGGCACAATTGGCAATTCTCGGAGTTGTCATAATTTTGCTTGGATTGTTTGTCGTCCGTCCGATTTTGCTGCCGCCTGCTCAACCCGAACCTTTTGCCCTGGCATCGCCGTCGCTCAACGGCGACAGTAACTCGCTGGCTTTGACCGGAGAGATTGAAGATGGCAGAGGACTGGTCGCAAATGCGATGCAAGCCATCGACAAAGCTGTGACCTCGGGCAACAGCGACACACAGAATGATACAGGGGCGGACCCAGTGGACCGGCTTCGTAAGTTAATCGATGAGCGGCAGGAAGAATCACTGGAAATTCTGAAAAGCTGGATGGAAGACACAGAGGAGCCCGCTTGATGCCGTCACCCTTACGCTTGGAAGATTTTTGCGCCGCTGCCTTGACCGCGCGTCCCAGAAGCAAATTACCCGATCTCGCCCATCCTGCAACGTCTTCGGAGGAAGCAACACTTGCAGCCTATGACAAGGGATATGCGGCTGGCTGGGAAGACGCAGTTCAGGCTTCGAATCAGAGCCGTGACAAGCTCGACACCGCCATGGCCAACAATTTGGAAGATCTTGGGTTTACTTACCATGAAGCGCGCTCTCATGTGATGCGTTCGCTCACGCCGCTCCTCAGCGCGATACTGACGAAAATGTTGCCACGCCTAATTCGCGACAGCATTGGCGCCCGCATCCTTGAGGAACTGGGGCTTATTGCAGAAGGTGCTGCTGATGCGCCTGTCGAACTCCTCGTGTCGCCGAGAGATGCCGAACAATTGCGCCCTGTCGCTGCCCGAATGACGACGCTACCACTGACGGTTGTTCCTGAAGTTTCTGTGCATCAGGGGCAGATATTTCTTCGAGTCGGAAGCATCGAACGTGAAATCGATCTCGACGGAGCGATGGCTGCGATTGAGCGGGCCTTGTTCGCTCTGGATGAAATAAATAAGGAAATGAACTAAAATGGATGGCCCGACTCCACAAACCAACGCTGATGAAGATGTCGAATCAGAAAAGCCACTCCATCCATTTGCCCAAGTGCCTATCGAGATCACGATTTCGGTCGGTAAAGCCCGTCCAACGCTGCACGATCTGTTGCGACTTGGCAAGGATGCTATCCTACCGTTGGATTCCAAGGTTGAAGATCCCGTCGATCTCTACGTTGGCCAAAGACTTATTGCCCGAGGTGAATTGCATGAACTTGACGGCGATCAAGTCGGTCAGCTTGCTGTCCGGCTGACCGAAGTGGTCGACCTGAAGAACGGCCTCTAGGGCACCTTGAAAAATTGCCCTGACTTGGCCACGGCGGTATGATGGCTTGGATGTTCCGCAGCTTGGAGTTTCGACGATGGCACAGATGGGTTTCTTTGATCTTTCAGACCGGTATGCGAGCCTGGACGCCAACAAAGAGCCGCGTTTCGAGATCGACGCCGTTGTTCCTTGGGATAAGTTTCGCCTGGCATTGGAGCGTGTTTGGCGCAAGCCGATGGACGCGGTTCTAACGTTCAAGATGGTGGTGCTGAGCGCGCCATTTAACCTGTCCGACGATCGGATCGAGTATCAGGTGCGCGACCGGTTGTCGTTGATGCGGTTCCTCAGACTCGGCCCTGAGGGCCGTGTATCGGATGCGAAAACCGTCTGGTTTTATCTTGAACCCCTGACACAGGCGGGCCTGGTGGAGACGCTGTTCAAGCAGTTCGACAGCCATCTCGCGCGGCAGTGCTACATCGCGCGGGGCAGTCAGGTTCTGTATGCGTCTATCTTGGCGGTGCCGCGCGACCGCAACACCCGCGATGAAAACAAGACCGTCAAGAGCGGCGATGTGCCCGAAGACTGGAAGGACAAGCCGGCCAAAAGGAGCCAAAAGGACGTGGACGCGCGCTGTAGCGAGGAGGAACAGAATGCAGTCCGGGGGATTGTTTTGCCGGCAAGCAAGCATGGCAAGAGCAATAAAGGTTACAAGAACGACGTGAATGTGGATCGAAAGCACAAGTTGGTGAGGCGCTACCATGTCAGCGATGCGGCCCAGCATGACAGCCAGGCGGTGGATCACATGCTGATGCGGGGCAACAACGGCTCCGGCGTCTGGGCGGATTCAGCCTATCGGTCCGAGGAAATGGACGGAACGCTGCGGGACCGCAAACTTAAGAGCCACATCCACCGCAAGGGCAAACGCGGCAAGCCACTGACCGAACAGGCCAAGGGCAGCAACCGGATCAAATCGTCGGTGCGGGTCCGCGTCGAGCATGTTTTCGGTGCGCAGGTGGGCGGCATGAGCGACACGCCAGTGCGCAGGATCGGCATGGTGCGGGCCCGCGCGAAGATCAGGATGAAAAATCTTGCCTACAACATGCGCAGCTTCGTTCAGTTGCGCCGTATGAACCCGTGCGCGGCATGAACACCAGGCAACCCAGCGAGCAAATCAGACCGCAAGGCCGGCGAACCGGGCGTGAAAGGCGTCGCGCCGTGACCGTCCCGGGGCGCCAAGCCGCCAACCGACCGCCTGCCTCCCGCTTGACGCCACACGCGCCGCTGAGCGGCAAGAAAATGGTCAAAAATTGAGGTGCCCTCTAATCATGCCACGCCTTTTGGTCCTCACAGGACTGTTCTTAGTGATGCTCACCATGCCAATCGCGGCGCAAGAAATTACGGTCAATTTTGGCAGCGACACTTCACTGACCGCACGGTCCGTGCAACTGCTGGCCTTGATTACCGTGCTGAGTCTCGTACCAGGTCTGGCAATCATGATCACCTGCTTTCCATTCATTGTGACCGTTCTGTCAATTTTACGACAAGGGATTGGCTTGCAACAGTCTCCGCCAAACATGCTGATCGTGACACTAGCATTGTTTTTGACCTATTTTGTCATGGAACCCGTTTTTCAGGAGGCATGGATCAATGGGATAAACCCCCTTATTGAAGGAACATTACCAGTGGATGAGGCCATCCCCAAGACGCTGATGCCATTTCGCATTTTCATGGTAGGCCGAATCGACCCGAATACCTTTGAAAGCCTGATTACACTAAGGCCGAATATTATTGAAAGAGGATTGAGCGCCGAATCTCCTCTTTCTCTAATTGTACCTTCGTTTCTTTTGTCCGAAATCGAGCGGGCCTTCCAAGTTGGCTTTCTAATCTTCCTACCATTTTTGATTATCGATCTGGTCGTTGCCGCTATACTGATGTCCATGGGTATGATGATGGTCCCGCCCGCTATTGTATCCCTGCCTTTCAAGTTAGCGTTTTTTGCTGTTGCTGACGGTTGGACCTTGGTTTCAGGCGCCCTCGTTAGAAGTTACTTGTTCTATCCCGGATGATCCTGGGCGACGGGCTCCAGGTCATGGGCTCGCTGTCGGAGCGCGAGGGGCTAAAAGGACAAGTGCAGGCGATCTATATCGACCCGCCCTATGGCATCAAATTCAACGTATGCGCCGTTCCTGCCCCATTGATTTCTGCGGTTTCCCGACGTTGACCGAACGGCGAGTCTTATTCTGAGCATTCAGTAGTTCGTCCTGAACAACTTCCACCGCACCGATTTTGCTACATAATACTGCATTTTTGTTGGGTTTTCGATGCAGGGCTTGATATAATTGCGGTTATAAACCTACAATTTTGAGCCACGCCATGAAGCCCGGAACACCTCTTCCGGAACAGGATGATCTGCTGCGCGCACGACTGGTCGAGATGATCGACATGCGCCACGAAC